>JAOZRQ010000681.1 GCA_029940115.1 Desulfobacterales bacterium | reverse complement strand
TTGGGCCTTGATCATCGTTTCGGCCACCCTGCTCCCGCCGGATTGCCAAATCCGGGGGGCGGCCTGGATTTGGCAATCCAAGCCGAGCAAGGCTGATCCAAACGATGATCAAGGTCTGTGGTTTGCACCTTAGAAGGTGTTTGAAAACTCCCGTGCCCGAAACTAGGCATGGGCAGAGGGGCAACAGGTGTTTTCAAACACCTGTGAATTGCAGTTCCGCTCCCCGATAAGCTTGTCCCCGACGTTTTTTATCGGGGAAGATGTCAGGGACAGGCTTCAGGCTGCCTGAAGCATGCCCTCGACATCTTCCATCAAGGGGCGGAACTGCAAACTGAAAAGTGTTAACCCATAAATGAAGGATGAAATCCTTCATTTTCATCCTTCATCCTTGAAACTTCATCCTTCACCATAACAATAGTTTGGACAGTTTTTGAAAATTGAAGTGTCAGAAAATGTGACCTGTTGAAATTGAGGGATTCAATTTTTTGAAGCCGAAATCAGCAAATCCTTTGAAATTGACGGGTTGCAAAAACTGTCCAAACCATCACCATAAGAGACATTTCCCTTGGGGCTTTCGGAATTCCAATTCACATGAGGCCAATTGGTTTGCATAGGCTTTTGTTCTGCCCCGGACATTTGTTGCCACCCGTTTCAACCATGCCTTCTTTTGATAGGTCTTCCGCCGAAACCCGCCCTGTCCTTCGTGATAGGCCAAGTAAAGATTGTACGGGTCACTCTTGGAAATGCCGCACAGCATATGGCTCTGATCACAGTACCAGCCGATGAAGTCTATGGCATCCGCAAAGTCATCCCGCTCTGCTCCCCGCCGGTCTGTGGCCTGCTTGTACATCTCCCATGTCTGGTCCAAGGCTTGGGGATATCCGTATGCTGTGGAGAGCCGGGGACCGGGAAAGATGAAAAGGCAGGTGGTGCGCGGGGGTCTGGCCTCAGGGTGGAAGCCGGATTCATGGCGCATGATGGCCATCATCACCGGGATGGGGACGTGCCATCTTTCATAGGACGCGTATGCGTGTTTGTACCATTTTTCCTTTTCTCGAAAGATATCGCACAAATCGTTCGGATGTCTCGGCCGGGCACCCGAACAGCCCGGCCCAATAAGGGTTAGAATATACAGCAGAAGGATGGCAACATGCTTCATCGTCTTTATCCCGGAAAGCTGTAAGCTGTGAGCTGTGAGCTGTGAGCTGTGAGCTGTGAGCTGTAAGCTGTAAACCGTCTCTCGACTTACCGCTTCGAGCGGACCGTTTAGAAGGTGTTTGAAAACACCTGTTGCCCCTCTGCCCATGCCCCAGTTTCGGGCACGGGCAGGGGCAAGGGAGTTTTCAAACACCTTCTATTTCTGAGATTCGCCTTTTCCAAGGGCCTCGGATATCTCCCCAAGCAGGGATTTTTGATTCTCAAAAAATTTCTTCAAGAGCTTTATCCCTTCCGAATTGAGAGCATTGTCCTTAATCCCTTCAATAATCCCCTTCTGATCTGCAAGCAGTTTCTGAAACGATTCCGAGAATGCGGCCTTGATCTCCTCAGTGATCCCTTTTTTCTGCTCACCGATCAGCTTTTCCATAGAATCGTTCAACTTTGTGGCGTTGACTGACAGCGCGGACCGGATTTCCTCGTTGATCGCCTTCTGATCCCCAAGCAGTTTCCCCACCGTTGCATCCACTTTTCCAGAATTGGCTGAGAGTTGGGCTTTGATGGCCTCAGTCGTGGCCTTCTGGTCTCTGAGGAGTTTTTCAACGGATCCATTCGTCTTTGCAAGCCTCGCGGACATCTTGAGGAGTTTTTCAACGGATCCATTCGTCTTTGCAAGCCTCGCGGACATCTCCCTGAGCGCGGCCTCCTGCTTGGCAAGCAGTTTCTGGACAGATGAGGATACCTGCGCCCTGATCTCTCTTGTGACGGCCTTTTGCTCCCCGCTCAGTCTGCCAAACGACTTGTCCATCTCCGATCTGAGTTGAGCCATTTCCTTCATTATGGCCGAAGCATCCTGAGTTTCCGAGAGACGCTGAACGTCCCTTGAACTCTGGTAATTCGTGGTTCCTGTGTACAGGATAAGGGCCATGGTCAGCCAGACGGATACGATCCCAATCCACAGAAGCTGTTTGAATTCCTTCTGACCCATATTTCCGGCTTCATCTTGGGTCTGGTTCGTGCCTTGGTCATTCTCTTTCATTGTTTTTCTGCTCCTTTCCTCTGTAATCCCATCAGTCGTAAGTTCTCTCAACATGCTGAAATCATTGATGCCAGAAAGACAGGCATGGAATGCTCAGTGCCAATGATTTCAGGCAGTTGCCGGAATGCCTTTCAGGATTTCCAGAGAACTTGTGACTGACGAGTCTGCAATGGGTAATAAGTACCTGGCCAAAAGTTTTCCATGATTTCATCATGACCCAAGGTTTTTTCAAAAACTTGGTTTCTCTCCCTTTGACAAATGCCTGAAAATATATGGCCAAGTACTTAAAGGCTTTGAGAAAAAAAAATCTTTTTCAGGCAACCATAAAGGCGAAAAATGAAACTTGAAATTGGCATATGAAAATTTGACAGAATTGGCATCCTTCAAAAAAACCAGTTCACACTTTTATCCGCCCTGCCTGTGCTCGGTACGGAAAGAGGATATCCCAACATCAGCAGATCTGAAAGAGCAAGAAAATCCAGTTTCTCGAACGGTGCCGCGTTCCCCGATAAGCTTGTCCCCGACGTTTTTCATCGGGGAAGATGCCGGGGGACAAGCATGGAAACCGATCCCTGAGGGCTGAAACCGGGTTTCTCCGCGATCAAACTTTTGGATCTGCTGAACATTCAAAATCCGAATTTCAAGATCCAATTGACATCAATTGATATACACTGATGGCAATTGCATGTCAATCAAAAAGTGAATTGAATTTGGGCATCTTTCATTTTGCCTGAAAGGTGGTTCACACTTTTCAGTTTGCAGTTCCGCCTTCAGGCGGTGCGAGACCGTCTGAAGGCGGAACTGCAAACTTGAAGTGTGAACCCATAAATGAAAGATGCCTGAATTTGCCTGCCTGAGTCCCTTCACACGATTTAAAAAATCGTTCCACTTTGTTTGACACTCTGAAACTTTCTTGAGAGCATAGCCAATCTTGGCAATCCTCCAATCCCACGAATCCTCGTTCAGACAATTGGAGGGTTTGACACACGATTCAAAAAAATCGTTCTGCAATCGTTTGACACCCAAAATCTTTCTTGATGCCTTGAAGG
>JAOZRQ010000680.1 GCA_029940115.1 Desulfobacterales bacterium | reverse complement strand
CCAGAAGTCGGGCAGGAGACAATGGCTGAAAACGGCATTTTTAGACGGCCCAGTTCACATTCCAGTTTGCAGTTCCGCCTTCAGGCAGTCTCGCACCGCCTGAAGGCGGAACTGCAAACTGAAAAGTGTCCCTGTCATTTTGGACAACACTGGAAAATGGAGCATTCTGAAAAAACCAGAACTTGACAAGCCCGTCTTTCTGAGTTAAGAGTCTGTAAAGTTACTTATATGGCCATCCATTCTCGGCAAGGTGAGTTTGGCAGGAGTGGATAAGGCATATGCAGAAGCTGTCATCCGATTCATCAAAAAAGATCTGTCTGGAGAGAAGGCGGTTCTCGTGCCCAGTCATCAGCTTTCCCGCCGATTGCTGGCTGTCAGGACCGGGAACCGGGCACCCAGAACCGATTACAGGTGAGCACACATGCCGCAGATGATTTCCGTGGTGGGAAAATCCCAATCAGGAAAAACCACATTCATTGAAAAGTTGATCCCCGAGCTGAAGAAACGGGGATACCGAATCGGTGTCATCAAACACGCGTTTCACAAATTTGACATGGACAAGGAAGGGAAGGACAGCTGGCGTCACAAGGCGGCCGGCGCGGATACTGTCATTGTTGCCTCCCAAGGCGGCATCGCGATGGTGAAAGATCACCCCTTTGAAAATCTGGACAGTCTGGAATGCTATTTCCAAGAAGCGGACCTTGTCATCACCGAGGGCTTCAAAAGGGGGGACAAGCCGAAAATAGAGGTTTTCCGGTCAGCAGCCCACCAATCCCCGCTTTGTCAGCAACATAAGGATGACCTTGTCGCCCTTGTCACGGATGCGACCGATGTGAACTTGGATGTCCCGCGTTTCGGTCTGGAGGAGATTGGGAGACTGGCGGATCTGATTGAGGAGAAATTTTTGTGAACAGAGAAGAATTACATGCTCAAAATGTGTTAGGTTCTGGGTCCTGGGTTGGATATTGGATCCACAACTCAAGGTCCCAGAACCCAGCGCCCAGTGCCCAGAACCCCCTTACTGACACTGAGAAGATAATTAATTAAGGATAAAGCCATCATGGAAGAATTATTTGAATTGAGAACCTGTATTGAGGAAGGTCGTTACACAGACGCACTGGTTCTGCTGGGAGAAATGGAAGAGATGAGTCGGGACGACAAAATCAACAAGATAGAGAGTTTTCTGGAAATTCTCCTGCTCCATCTGATCAAGCAACATGCTGAAAAACGTTCGACCCGTTCATGGGAAGTTTCGATTTTCAACTCGGTTTGTCGGATCAACAAGACAAACAGGAGAAGGAAATCCGGGGGATACTATCTGAAACCGGATGAACTGGAAGAGGCCTTGGAAGAAAGTTATCTGCCGGCTTTGAAACGGGCGTCACTCGAAGCCTTTGAAGGCACTCTCAATGTAAGAGACCTTGCCCGTAAGGCCGATGAGTCTCAGATAAAGAAGGAAGCTCTGAATTTGATACTGGTTGCCCGAGAATCCCCGGGAAAAAACACGAAGATACACTGAATCCGATCTCCGGTTCAGGCTCCTGTGTGAAGATAGGGGGGTTGCAGTCCGCTTATTTGAAACTTGATGATCACGAGCTTTCTGAACCGACTCGACCAAAAAGCCTGTCATTCCTGCGGAAGCAGGAATCCAACTTTGGGATCAGAGGAGGATGGTTCCTGCCTTCGCAGGAATGACTGATGATCGGGTGAAAGGGAAACATAATCACAGAGTTCTGACTCGACCAAAAAAGTGTGCCATTCCTGCGGAAACAGGAATCCAACTTTGGGATCAGAGGGTGGATTCCTGCCTTCGCAGGAATGACCGAAAAAACCTGATGACCGAGTGAAAGGAAAACATAATGACAGAATTTATAGACACGATTCATGACAAAACCCTTCGCGCCATAGCTGAAAAGGTGGCCCAGGAGAGACCGGCAAGTGACGCTGATCTCCTGCACATGCTCACCACAAACGACATCCTTGATCTCGGTTCCATGGCCCATCATCTGAGAACGAACCTCCACGGTGACCATGCCTTTTACGGCGTGAACATGAATCTCAATTACACCAATGTGTGTGAGCTTCGGTGCCCCTTGTGCGCGTTTTCACGGGATGAAAAGGATGCAGACGCATACACCCTCTCTCTTGATGAGATGGAAGACAAGGTGAGGGATGCTGTCTCATTCGGCATTGACGAGGTGCATATTGTGGGGGGTCTCAATCCCTTGCTCAAGCTTGAATACTTTGAAGATATGATCCGACGGATCAAGGAGATCAAGCCGGACATGTTCATCGTGGGCTTCACTGCGGTGGAATACGACTACTTTGCAAGGCTGAATCACATCCCCTTGAGGGAGGTATTCCGCCGGCTCATGGATGCAGGTGTCGGTGCTCTGCCCGGGGGCGGAGCCGAGGTGTTTTCCCCTAGGGTGAGAGCGATCATTGCCCCGAAAAAGATATCTGGGAAGCGATGGCTTGAGGTCATGCGGACCGCGCATGAAGCGGGCCTTGAGACGAACGCGACGCTCCTCTACAATCATATTGAAACACCAGAAGAGATTGCAGACCATCTTTCAAGGATACGCTCTCTCCAGAATGAGACCCACGGCTTTAAGACCTTTGTGCCGCTGGTCTATCACGACAAAAAGACGCAGATCCCTGCGAAACGCCCTAGCACCACCGGTTTCGGCGATATCCGGCTGTATGCCGCCAGCCGGATTTTCCTGCACAATGTGCCGCATCTGAAGGCCCTCTGGATGTATGTGGGGGAAAAGATGGCCCAAACATTGCTCCATTTTGGTGCGGACGATATCGGGGCAACCTATCATTACGAAAAGGTGGTCCATGCCGCAGGCGCACCCACGCCCGACTACGGGAGCGAATCCCATCTGCAAAGGCTCATTGAATCGGCCCGGATGAAGCCGGTGAGAACAACCGCGAGTTATAAGCTGTAAGCTGTAAGCTGTAAGATGTAAGATGACCTCCGAGTGTTGAAGATGTCCCATAACTTATCTGCTTTGAGCTCACAGCTTCGAGCTCACAGCTTTGAGCTTACAGCTTCGAGCTCACAGCTTCGAGCTCACAGCTTCGAGCTCACAGCTTCGAGCTTACAGCCTCGAGCTCACAGCTTCGAGCTCACAGCTTCGAGCTTGCAGCTTCGAGCTCACAGCTTCGAGCTTGCAGCTTCGAGCTCACAGCTTCGAGCTCACAGCCTCGAGCTCACAGCCTCGAGCTCACAGCCTCGAGCTCACAGC
>JAOZRQ010000679.1 GCA_029940115.1 Desulfobacterales bacterium | reverse complement strand
TGCGGGTTGTCATTTCATGCATAAAACCTCCTTCATGGCCGTTGGTCCTCATTGCTCATCACCTTAACCTTCAGTCGTCCCCCGGGACAGACAAATCCCCTTCTTATATGCCGCCCCTACGGCTTGATCGGTTGTAAAACAATTTTGCAAATTGTTTTTCGAGGACTGAACAATCTGCAATTCACCAGTCGCCGGCCTGTCTTATGCAATCATAAGTTCGGATTTCGTACGCGAGTTCTTTTCCGGTTCAACATTATAAACGGGTCGGAATTGTCTTTCACTGAAATCTTTCAATTTGATCAGCAGTTTGTTCTTTAAAATCTCACTCTCTCCCCTGAATTCCGAAAGAAACGCCCGGACTGACTCTCGGAGTATGAGCATGGCATGATCCGTGTCTCCTATTTCGAGATTCTGATCTTTGTATGCAATTCTGATCCCTCCGTGGCCGAGCGGCTCAAACCTCAGGGGATCAGGCTCCTCCAATATTTCCATGATCCCGGGAACCCCGTTTTTGGCCGCCAAAAAGCCGTCAGTCAAAGCGTCAAACCAGCTGTCGAGGTAGGTGTATTCTTCAAAAATCAATCCGGATTCTTTTGACGAAAGATATATCTCTCCTGTCGGATCAACCGGATCAGGTCCGTCTTCATTGTCAAGTTTCCAACTGATTTTCAGCATGATCACTCCTTTTCTATAAAAACAGTGCGGAGGCGTCTGTTCTTGTTCAGAACTGCTCTCACCCTTACGGTTTCACCTCCGATCTTTACAGTTCCCGCCTTTCCTCCGGTGGCATAAACATCCTTCCATTCGGCGGATTTCAGCTTCATGAGAAAATCGCTGAATGCCTTCAGTTCAGAGGGACTCCAAGATGAGAAACATTCAAAATCGGGCCGATAGTATTTCAGCACCACATAAGGCCTGTCTCCCTTTTCACCCAATCCCAAAAACGATTTTTCAATGTTCGTCAAGTAGGTCTGTTGCTTCTGCCGCTTGGCGGCTTTCTGCAATATTTGTTTGCGCTTTTTGCTCATCTAATTGTTCATCCGCTGATACAGTCTCTTGTAATAATCTGCCATGGCCTGTTTGCGGATGACATTTTCCGAACGGCTCTCCGGCGGAAGACCATCTCTCGCCTCCATCCAAGGGCCCTCATTGCAGACAAGCTCCTCCAGATATTTTGCGGACAGATTTCCGTAAACTTCCAACACATCGCCAAGCAACTCCCTGACATCCTCCGGCAGATCGGGGGCTGAATCCGGCTCAGGCAATGCTTCCCATCCACAATCCCTGAATCTCCGCCAAAGACTTGGCAGACACGGGCCGTGTGTCCATGCCTCAAAGTCTTCCTCAATCAGCGGATGACCGAGCAACGCCAAGGTTCATGCCTGGTACGGCTTTGAACCGACTTGAACCAAACCATGAAAAGGGAGCTGTCTGGGCAAATCTGCGGCTCCAAACTCAGGCAAACGGATTTTTTTCCACATCCGGCTCCCGTGCTTTAAGTTCCTTGTCTTTGGTCCAGATATGCACCTTGTAGCCAAAGCTGGTGTATTTCTTCTTGAAATTGTGCGCTTCCCGGATGATGGAGGTATCGGTCAGACTGAGACCTTTTTTCATCCCCGGTTTTGAAAACATTTCCCACAAATCTGGGAGGGATTCATAGCTTTTTTGTTTTTTTAACCACTCATCTATGCGTTGCTTCAAAACCTTGACGCAATGTTCCGGCAAACGCAGTATTATCGAATCACAGAAATCTTTGTACGCCTGAGATTCTACTTCTTCCTTTCCGAATCTCTTTGTTGCGATTCCGCCTCTCAGCTTTTTTTCCTCACTACAGACCGGAATAACCGGAACTACCTGCCCTAAATGATTCTGAACAGTATCTCTCAGTTTTTCCTCATCGTCCTCCGTAATAAGATCAGCCTTTGTAAGAATGACTGCCACTTTATATTTCTCATTAATAAACCGCTTTATAATTTGAATGTCAAAGTCCTCTACCCTGTGCCCGCTTCCTGCAATACAGTAAAACACACTGTTGTGGAACCATTGTTCTGAGGATTTTCCGGTATCCCGATTTTTTAGTTCTTCGTTCAGCAACCCGAGCCATTCCTGTTCCTTGCCCACCTCCAATCCCCATGAGTCAAAAAGTCTCACAGAAAGCCCGTTAATTTCGTTATCCACATAATGAAACCCTCTCTGTGTGACAGGTTTTCCGGCCCGGTCTTCATTATTTTATCGCCATAAAGATAATTTATCAGCGCGCTTTCCAACGCCTGTTTTTCCCACAAAAACAACATTGTATCTGGCTGTCATTTTACATTCTCCTTAAAAATTCGTAAAATAAAAGGTCTATTCGTTCAGAAGATTGTCTTTTCCTTTTTTGAAATTTTCTTTTACAAGATTCTCAAACAGACTTTCGGCGTCTCTGATATATGCCTCCAATTCTTCGGGATTTCCCTTCAAAGCCAAGGAATATAATTTATGACATAACTCAATAACGGCAAATCCGATGGCAGCGGTTAAAGAAGCGGCTACTATTGCGGATATCCGTGACAAAATTTGAAAGCTCACTTTGAAGTTTGTTGGTGTTTCCTGAAATGTCAGCGTATCGCTTGGTGAGAAGATAGGCAATGTCTTCCGTGGAAATTGATGTGACAAACTTGTGGTGATGTACAGACAACTCTTTGGACAGGTTATCTATTCCTTCCTCAAGCTCCTGATAAATACGACTGCGTTGCATGGCCATCAAAGCTTCTTCAAAGCTTTTAGCCCTTATTTGACGCTTCAGGCTTGTAAAAAAGCCGCCCTCAATACGTCTGAAGGTTGGGAAGAAAATGGATGGCCCTGAAACCTTGAGGATTTCTCTGTTAAGGAATTGGGAGAACATTTTTCCGCCATATTCTTCCAGAGGCATGGTTTTCCTTATTTCACCTTCTCCGATATCCCAAGCTATCGATATGACTTTTTCGCTTCTTTGAGCAGATTGTCCTTGTTTGGTTGCCCTTTTGCCTTTACGCTTGACTTTTCGATCATAAATTTTCATTTTCAAACTGAAATTGCTCGTTTCGATTTCCACTTCATCAAAAATGACATCTTTGACAAAATTGATGTCAGGAACAACTCTTTCGATATTTCCGCTGATCAGATACCATATCAGTTTTAACAGGGTGGTTTTCCCCGATCCGTTTTTTCCCGTTAAGATATTAACTCAAGTTTCGCACCCAAATTTTTGAGTGAATACAGATGGTCAAGTCAGTTT
>JAOZRQ010000678.1:1358-3258 GCA_029940115.1 Desulfobacterales bacterium | reverse complement strand
TTTTACACCAAGCCAAAAAAACGATGGAAGATGGCGCGTGGGCAACAATCAAACCCGAACCCCACGGAAACAACTCACAAACTCATTAAACTCTTTAAACTCACAAACTCTTTAAACTGATTTACATAGGAGGATAATCATGTCGAATATGAAAAAACTGGCAAGTCTCATGCAGGAGCTGGAGGACCAGTTGGTGGTCTGCATGCGGTGCGGGATGTGCCAAGCGGTCTGTCCGTTGTTTGCGGAGACGGGCCGTGAGTCGGATGTGGCCCGGGGAAAGCTGGCCCTTCTGGGCGGGCTGATGGGGGAGATGTTCAAAGACCCCAAGGGGGTGAATCAGCGACTGAACAAGTGTCTGTTATGCGGCTCCTGCGCCGCGAACTGTCCCAGCGGGGTGAATGTCCTCGAAATATTCATCAAGGCCCGTGCGATCCTTACCGGCTATATGGGGCTTTCACCGATAAAACGGATAATTTTGAGGGGGATGCTTGCCCAGCCAGAATTCTTTGACCAGCTTGCGGAATGGTGGGCAAAATTTCAGAAGTTGTTCACCAGACCGGCAAACGACACCGTCGGCACGTCCTGCGCGCGACTGGTCTCCCCCCTGATCGGGGACCGGCATTTCAGGCTCCTGGCCCCAGTCCCGTTTCACAGGATCATGCCCGCCTTGGACACGGACCCAGGTGCCTCGGGGATCAGGGTCGCGTTTTATGTGGGCTGTCTCATGGACAAGATATTTCCCCATGTGGCCCAAGCCGCGGTGGATGTGTTGAATCATCATGGGGTTGGAATATTCATGCCGGCGGACCAGGGATGCTGCGGCATACCGGCCATCTCTGCCGGTGACATGCAGACGTTCAACCGACTTGTGCGTCACAACTTGGAAAGATTGGGTGACAAAAAATTTGACTATCTGGTGACATCATGTGCGACCTGCACATCCACCATCAAGAAGATATGGCCCATGATGGTTCAGGATGGGGATATCAGGGAGAAGGTCAACCAGCTCGCTGAAAAGACAATGGACATCAACCAGTTCCTCATCTCGGAGATTGGTCTGGATCGCGGGATTTCGGAAAAGGAGGGAAAAATCTCCGTCACCTATCACGATCCCTGCCATCTGAAGAAATCTTTGGGCGTGTCCGCCGAACCTCGGGACCTCATTCGAGCCAATCCCGAATACCAGCTTGCGGAGATGTCCGAGCCTGACCGATGTTGTGGTCTCGGGGGAAGCTTCAACATCCAATATTATGATCTTTCCACAGAGATTGGCCAGCGGAAACGGGAGGATATCGTGTCCACCGGATGCTCGGTGGTGGCGACCGGATGCCCCGCGTGCATGATCCAGCTTTCGGACATGCTTTCAAAGGCAGGGGATTCGATCGCGGTCAAGCATCCCCTGGAGATTTACGCAGAACAGCTCGGACAGAAAAAGCCATCTTCTTGAGTTTGCCCAGTCTGGGCAAGATGAAGAGCAAGATTGAGACATATCCTTTTGCCGTGTATGCCCGGACAATCGATTCAACCACATAATTGTGCATGTCTCCGCCATAAAGCGGATGAGGATGCGTCACCACAACGCCCCTTTCCCCTTCGTTCTTGCTGAACAATCCCTCAATCTCATAAGTTTCAGATTGAAAGGCAATCTTTTTTTCCATTGTGAATTCCTTGGTTTCTTGAATAAAATCTTTAGGGAATGTTGCTCGGTTTGGAACCTGTCCCTGACATCTTTTCCCCGATAAAAGACGTCGGGGACAAGCATCAGGGATTGGCAAATCCGAACCATTCCCCGCCGGATTTGCCAATCCGGCGCGAGCGTTGGGGATCCGGTGCGAGCGTTGGGGACCCTTTGCTGCTCGGTTCGGATTGGCAAATCCGAACCATTCCCCGCCGGATTTGC
>JAOZRQ010000678.1:0-1258 GCA_029940115.1 Desulfobacterales bacterium | reverse complement strand
CCGCCGGATTTGCCAATCCGGCGCGAGCGTTGGGGATCCGGCGCGAGCGTTGGGGACCCTTTGTTGCTCGGTTTGGAACCTGCCCCTGACATCTTTTCCCCGATAAAAGACGTCGGGGACAAGCATCAGGGATTGGCAAATCCGAACCACCGAATTGGGCCGGAAGCTTTGGGAAAATATCACATATTCGATAAATCAGAAAGTCCAAAAAAGTCCAGATGACTGTTCTGTTTGGAAAAACAAATCCGAACCCAGATTTGACACACAAAAAATTTTCAAGCCTTGTCAGAAGGGGAGATTCTGATTGATCAGGAATAAGAAACAAGCAAATGACTTGACAGCATTGTCAATTTGACTTATTGTGAAAAGTTTGATATGGACTTCAAGAAAAAAGAAACTCAGTTTTGTCAAAAAACTTGGTTTCTCTCTCGGACATGTGAGAAGTCTCTGAGGTCTGAACGGACATTTCATCAGCGTATGGAATCGGAGTTGGCTTATGGTTTTCGGAGATCTGGATATTATTCATATGATACGGGGTGCCGGCCCCATGGTCCAACTGGTGCTCCTGTTGTTGCTTTTTTTTTCCATAACCTCATGGGCAATCATCTTCATCAAGTACCGGTACATCAAAAGGGCATACAGAGAGTCCGCCTTTTTCACAGACATTTTCTGGGAAAGCAGGGACCTCGGGGTGGCGTTCAAGGAGGCAAAGGAACTTCCGGGTAGCCCCATTGCAAGGATATTCCGGATTGGATATGTGGAACTGAAACGGGTAAGCGAGACGGGCAACCTGTTGCCGGCCCCCGAATCGGGAACCCTGACCATAAAAGGGAAACTGGCCGGGATAGACAACGTGAAACGCTCAATGAACCGGGCCATCAACACAGAGGTCACCCGGATGGCGCAGATGATCCCCTTTCTTGCCACAACAGGAAGCACCACCCCGTTTATCGGGCTGTTCGGCACAGTGTGGGGGATCATGAACGCCTTTCACGGCATTGGGCAGAGAGGCACGGCCAGCCTTGCCGTGGTGGCACCCGGGATATCAGAAGCCTTGGTGGCCACCGCGGCTGGCTTGGCGGTGGCCATTCCCGCGGTGATCGCGTTCAATTATTTCATGCAGAAGATCAAAATCATCGAGGCTGAACTGGAAAGCTTTTCAGCAGATTTCCTGAACATCATCGAGCGGGATCTGGGGAGATAGCTGTAGGCTGTAGGCTGTAGGCTGTAGGCTGTAGGCTGTAGGCTGTAGGCTGTA
>JAOZRQ010000168.1 GCA_029940115.1 Desulfobacterales bacterium | reverse complement strand
CCTTCACCCTTCACCCTTCACCCTTCACCCTTCACCCTTCACCCTTCATCCTTCACCCTTCATCCCCATCAGCCTGTCGAGCATGATGGCCGCCGCGGACCGGACAGACAGATGGTTGTAGTCGGAGTTCCCTCTTATGGGATTGAGCAGATAATCGGAATGGGCGATGAAATCATCCGCAAGCCCCCAAGCGGTGCCGAAATTCAGAAGATACGGTTCCCCGCTCCTCAACATGTCCCGAAACGCGGAGATGCGGATGCTCCTCGCCTGCTTTCGGGCGGAGGTGGCCACCGTCTTGGGAACGCCCGCTCCCTCGTTGCGGATGTGGTCGAGCACATCCGCGACCGAATTTTTTGTCTGAATCATCTCCATCGCCTCACGTCTCAGGGGATTGTATCTGCCGCCCGCGCCGCTGATCCAATGATTCAGGATTTTGTCAATCAGCGATTTCTGATCGGCAAGGGGCATGACCACATGAAATGATCGGACCCCATAGGTCTTTGCAGCCCTTGCGATGTCATGCAGGTCCAAGTTGGTCACGGCAGATGTGATCCGCTCCCTGTTCTTGTTGACCACCGGATGATGAATCAGCGCGACATGAAGATTGGGCCTGCAATATCCGGTCAACATGTCCCCCCCATTTTTTCAGAATGGCCCTTTCCTCTTGGCTGAGGGGTCTGTTTTCTAACAGATCGGGCCGTTTCAGAAAGGTCCGAACCACCGCGCTTTCCAATCGCCATTTTTCGATTTCCTTGTGATTTCCAGACAGCAACACTTCCGGAACCGCGTCCCCCTCGCAGGTCCGGGGCCTCGTGTAATGCGCGTGTTCCAGAAGGCCGTCTGAAAAGGAGTCTTTTTCCGCCGAGGTTTCCCCCCCCAGCACCCCAGGGATCAGGCGGGCCACGGCGTCAATGATGACCATGACCGCGAGTTCCCCCCCAGTGAGCACATAGTCACCAATGGATATCTCCTCATCCGTGAAATCGACGATCCGTTCATCCACCCCCTCATATCGGCCGCAAACAAAGACAAGACCCTCAGAGAGGGCGAGTTCATGGGCCTTTTTCTGGGTGAGCACCCTGCCTTGGGGGGAGAGCAGCATCGTCTTTGCGGAGGGGTGGCGCCTCTTGGCCGCACGGATGGCCGCAATCAGCGGTTCCGCCTTCATCACCATACCGCACCCCCCCCCATAAGGCCTGTCATCTGTGACATGATGCTTGTCTAATGCAAAGTCCCTGAGGTTGACGATCGAGAGGGATATCCTGCTCTGCTCCAAGGCTCTTCTGATGATCCCATGTTCCCGGAATGGAATGAACATGTCAGGAAAAATGGTCAGGACAGTGAAGTTCATGAGTTGCCTACAATCCCTCAGGCAGTTTCACCCGCATGGTCTTGTTTTCAATGTCAACCGCGAGGATCACCCCTTCGAGCGCGGGAATCAGGATCTCATCCGCCTCATTTTTCACCACATAAACATCGTTGCTCCCTGTGGGGATGATCGCCTCAATGCGGCCAATGGGCATGTCATCCGCTGTGAACACGGAAATCCCGATGAGGTCGGTCCAGTAATAGGTCCCCTCCTCAAGATCGGGAAGGTCCGCCATGGGGACATATATCTCCGCGCCTGCAAGGGATTCGGCTTGGTTGCGGTCGGTTGTTCCATCCAGCGACATCAGCAACAGGCGATGATGCACCTTGACCCATTGGACATGGCATGTCTTCTCCCCCTCAGGGCCTGTCAGAAGAATCGGGCAATCTGGCCTGAACACGTCGAGGGGGGATTCGGCAAAGGAGCGTACCTTGATGGCTCCTCTGAGGCCGTGAACCCCCACCACCTTTCCCATCAGGAGAAAATTGGTTTGTGTCATTGGATTAAGAGGCAAGATATACTTGGAGCTCAGAGCTTGTTACTCCAAGATTTCCAGCACTGTGCGTTTTTTCACTTTTGCAGACGCAGCGCTTAATATGGTGCGCATGGCTCTCGCTGTCCGGCCCTGCTTTCCGATGACCTTCCCCAGATCCTCCTTTGCCACCTTCAATTCCAGCACAGAGGTCTGATTTCCTTCCACCTCTTCCACCGATACCTCTTCCGGTTGGTCAACCAACGCTTGCGCGATGTACTTGATCAGATCTTTCATAGCTCCGCCTCCTTATTAACCGTTGCATGCAAAAGGGTTACAATGTGTTTGAGTGAACATCAGACAGAATCAGCACTCAAACTTGAACTCAAACTTGGACATCAACATTCATTTACGCGCACATCCAAGTTCACGTTCAAGTTCAAGTTCACGTTCAGGTTCAGGTTCACGTTCACGTTCAAGTTCAAGTTCAGGTTCACGTTCAGGTTCAAGTTGAAGGGGACGTTCAAGTTCAAGGGGACGTTCAAGTTCATCAACCTGATTTTGTCGGAACTCCTTTGTTTTGCAAGATGCTTCTCACCGTATGCGTGAGCATCGCCCCCTGATCCATCCAGTATCGGACGCGTTCTTCTTTGAGCGTCACCTCGGCCGGATCCGTCAGCGGGTTGTAAGTGCCGACGATTTCCAGAAACCTGCCGTCCCGCCGGCATTCGCTGTCCGCCGCGACAATTCGGTAAAAAGGTCTTTTCTTTGAGCCGTGTCTCGCCAGTCTGAGTTTAACCATCTGTTCTCCTCAATTGGAAGGATGAAGGATGAAGGATGAAATTTTTGGTTTCCATCCTTCATCCTTCATTCTTCATCCTTCATCCTTTAAAAAGGTAGCATGCCACGCATGCCGCCTTTGTTCATTTTCTTGATCATTTTCATCACATGGGTGTAATTCTTGATCAGCCGGTTGACATCCTGCACGGTGGTGCCGCTTCCCTTGGCGATCCGTTTGCGTCGGCTCCCGTTGATGAGGGAGTGTTGGCACCGCTCTTGGGGGGTCATGGAATTGATGATCGCCTCAATCTTGACAAATTCCTTTTCATCCACCTGAAGATTTTTCAGTTGTTTGTTCTTGCTGAAACCGGGAATCAAGTTCAGCAGGTCGGTGATGGATCCCATTTTTCGGATCTGAACCATCTGATCCCGAAAGTCTTCAAGGGTGAACTGACTCTTTCTCAGCTTTTTTTCCAGCTCGGCCGCCTTCTCATCATCCACCACCGATTGGGCCTTTTCAATGAACGTGAGCACATCCCCCATGCCGAGGATGCTTGAGGCCATTCTGTCCGGATGAAAGGGTTCCAGCTGGTTCAGCTTCTCCCCCACGCCGACAAACTTGATCGGCTTGCCGGTGACTGCCTTGATGGAGAGGGCCGCGCCGCCCCGGGCGTCCCCGTCCAGTTTGGAGAGCACCACCCCGCCGATGTCCAAGGCGTCATCATATGATTTGGCCATGTTGACCGCGTCCTGGCCTGTCATGGCATCCGCCACCAGCAGGATGTCGGACGGCTTCACGGCCTTCTTGATGCGTTTGAGCTCGGCCATGAGCGCGTCATCGATATGCAATCGGCCCGCGGTGTCCAAGAGCAGGGTGTCATACCCCTCCCTTTTTCCCATCTTGACCGCGTCCCGACAGATGTCAACCGGGTCGGCCGACTCATCTGAGGGAAAGACCGGCACTTCCAACTGGGTTCCCAGTTTTTTCAACTGGTCAATCGCGGCCGGACGATACACATCTGCGGGCACGAGACAGGGGGTTCGGCCTTTTTTCCGTAGCATGACCGCCAGTTTGCCGGCGGTGGTCGTCTTTCCGGATCCTTGGAGTCCCACCAGCATGATGGAGATGGGTACAGGGCCGGAGAGCGTCAGGTCCTCATGGGTGGATCCCATGAGCTTGGAGAGCTCCTCATTGACGATCTTGATCACCTGCTGGCCTGGGGTCAGGCTTTTCATCACCTCTTGGCCCAAGGCCCGCTCCCTGATGTCGGCAATGAACTTCTTGACCACCTTGTAATGGACATCCGCCTCAAGGAGGGCCATCCGGACCTCTTTCAGCCCGTCCTCGATGTTCTTTTCTGTCAGTTTGCCATGACCCTTGAGCTTTTTGAAAACTGACTCCAGCCTGTCACTCAGGTTGTCAAACATAAATGCACCTATTTTTCAGGTCCACCGGATATTAAATACTTGAACCTAACCTTTTAATCATGGTATGTCAAGCAAATAAAGGCTTCCTTCATTTTGCATGAAAAGTGGTTTGCACTTTCCGGGTGGAAAAAGTTTGCACTTCCGCGTTCAGGCTGTACCAGACCGCCTGAAGGCGGAACTACAAACTTTTTGGCCTGTAAACTGATGGATGAAGGATGCCCAAATAAATTCAGAAGGTGTTTGAAAACTCCCTTGCCCGTGCCCGAAACTGGGGCATGGGCAGAGGGCAACAGGTGTTTTCAAACACCTTCTCAGGGAGCTGGGCTTTGGGCTCCCATTTGACCTGTACGGGACAAAAAACGAGAAACCTGGTCAGGATTGCCCACATTTGTCATTTAGAAACCAGAACCTGACGGCCAATCAAAATTCATCATAGCAGATACCAGATGACCAATCAAACAGATATCAAAGATTTTACAAGTCCTCTCATCCTAAATATTCATGGAGTGTCCAACCAGATGACCAATCAAACAGATATCAAAGATTTTACCCATGAGCGACTGATTTCATGGCTCCGGGATCGGGAGATCGCCTCATACCGGGCCGCACAAATCCTGAAATGGGTGTATCTCCGCCAAGCCGAGGACTTTGAGGGGATGTCCGATCTGGGAAAGGCACTCAGAGAGCTGCTCTCCTCCCATTTTGCCATCCCCCGCCTTGAGAAGATCGCTCTGCAGAGATCAGCCGATGGCACGAGGAAATATCTCTTCAGGTTGCGCGACGGGAACCTCGTTGAAAGCGTTCTGATACCGGAGAGGGATCATCACACGCTCTGCATATCCAGCCAAGTGGGATGTGCCCAAGGATGCCGTTTCTGTCTGACCGGAAAGGGGGGGTTCATCCGCAACCTCACCCAAGGGGAGATCATCTCCCAAGTTCGGGATGTCAAACAGGAGTTGGGCGGTTCGGCCCGCCTGAGCAACATCGTTTTCATGGGAATGGGCGAACCCCTGGCCAATTATGAGAATGTGGCCAACGCCGTGACCCTCATCGGCAACGGCGGACATGGCCTTGCCTTCTCCCATCGGAAGATGACGGTCTCCACTGCCGGCATTGTGCCCCGGATCCCTGAACTGGGCTGGCAGACAAAGGTCGGACTCGCGATATCCCTGAACGCGGCGGACAACCCGACCCGCGACATGCTGATGCCGATCAACCGCAAACATCCCTTGGAAAAGTTGATGGCGGCCTGTCGCAGATACCCCTTGGCCCCCCGGGAACGAATCACCTTCGAATATGTCCTCATAAAAGGGATCAATGACTCCCCGGACCATGCCAGACGTCTCGCGAGGCTGCTTCGTCCGGTGAGGGCAAAAATCAACCTCATCCCCTTGAATGAGCATGACAGGAGTGACTTCAGAAGGCCCGAGGAATCTGTCATTCAAGAGTTCAGGGAGATTCTGGTCCGGCACCATTATACCGCGATCATCCGCCACAGCAAGGGCCAAGACATTTCGGCGGCATGTGGTCAGCTGCGCGCACATGGAGAAACCAAGATTTTTCAAAAAACTTAGTTTCTTTGGCCGATTTTCAGGTTCAGGTTCAGGTTCAAGTTGAAGTTCAAGATCAGGTTCAAGTTGAAGTTCAGGTTCAAGGGCCATCAGCAGATGGGCCTGAAATGAAATCTTGCACCTTTTGAAGGAACGGCTTTTTGATTTCCACTTTCAGATAGAGGTCTCCGGGGGAGCCGCCTGATGATGCCTCCCCCATTCCTGCGAGGCGGATGCGCTGGCCATCTCGGACGCCCGGCGGGAGGGTCACCACGAGCCTCTTTCCCCTTTTTTTGTGAAAATAGGCGTAAGGGCCTCCTTCCTTGGCCTGTTCAGGGGACAAGACAATTCCGTCATTCATGTCCGAGCCAGTCTGAGGAAGTGCCGCGCGAATGACCTTTTCTGTCAGAAATCGACCGACCTTGCCAAAAAATCCTCCAGCAAGAGAAGGTCCAGCAGATCCCTTGCTCTTCCCGTCAAAATACCCGGAAAAGATGAACCCCCGACCGAAAAAGCCCCCTCCCTTGAACTCGAAAGAGTGGTATCCCTGACCGTAAAATTCCTTGAATATGTCATCAAAGCCCCGAAGACCAAATGATTTGGCGATCTCCTCAAACATCTGGTTGACATCCGAACCCCTGAAGATGTCCTGGTCGGAATGGGTCTGCCTGAACTGGTTGTAGGCCGAGGATGAGCCGAACTGTTGCCTGAGGGAATCATATTCCCGCCTTTTTGTGGGATCCGAAAGCACCGCGTAGGCCTCGTTCACCGCCTTCATCCTCTCCGCGGCCTCCGGTTGGTCCTTGTTCCGGTCCGGATGATGGCTGAACGCCAGTTTCCGATAGGCCTCCTTGATCTCTTTTGTCTCGGCCCCGGGTGAAATGCCCAAAATGTGGTAATAATCTTTTTCCATGTTCCTTCCCACAGGTCCCCAATTTTTTTGTTCCAGAGAAGATCAACCCAGTTTTGGCATCCTTAACTCAAGTTTCGCACCCCTATGTGAGCCCATCTTCCAAGGGTTTCAGGAGATGGTCGACCTCGAAAACCCACTTTTTGGGCAATGTGAGATCAGGCACTTGCACCCCATCATGACCAAAGATTGAGTCAGACGGACCAGAAACTGACTTGACCATCTGTATTCACTCAAAAATTTGGGTGCGAAACTTGAGATCCTTAATTATAGGACGATTTTGCAAATCGTCCCGAACGACTGGCAGATATTCGGTGCCTTTTCCCTTCGTGTCCAAACCGAGCATGGGCGATGGGTTTCATCAAATGCTTGCAATAATAACCCTTTATTTTGATATTGTCAATGAAAAGCTCACAGCAAGAGAGGTATTTTCAGCAGAACCAAAAGGGGAGGGAAACCCGGTTTCTGACCCTGTGTCGCGCCATGGTCGTCACCTCTCATGGGCCACTGTGGAGATGAAACAGCTGGTCGGCCCCGCGCTCACCGCCGGAATCCGGCAATGTTCTCAGGCCCACATGTTCGAGCAGCGCATCGAATTCTTTCCGGGAAGACCATAGGATGCCGTACTTTTTGGCAAAGCCTTTCGCTTTTGGGGTGAGTCCCTCATGGGCAAACAGCCACATCCGGATGACCGAGGTGTCTGTCTTCTCCCTTACCCTATCCGCCTGAGTCGCCAATGTTCTCAGGACGCTGATTCCGATCTTGTTTCCTGTCACCCATTTGCTCTGGCATACCCATTGTTCATGGCCGGCCGCGCCCAAAACGTCAATCTCGCGGTCTTTGCCCGACCCGAGGCGGACCCGATGGTCAATATAGTAAAATCGTCTCGGCAGGGTCACATCCTTCCCGGTGTTGAAGAATCTCACAGGAAGGGTTTTGTTCTGGGCATTCAGCAACACCTGGCTCATATGAAACTCATCCAGAAACATGACGATGGAGGTTTCATCCAGATCCGAGACTCTTCGGGGGATCGCCAGCACTTCCTGATGAGGGACAAACATGCCGCCGGTTTCCAGCGAGTCGTACCAGTCGAGAATCCAGTCGAGCCGTTCTGTGAACGGAAACAACCTTCTGGACGCCTCGATTTTGGAAATGAGCTTTTCTCCTGACAGCGTTCTCAAAACGATCTCCGGTTGCGACGTGTAAAAGCCGACATAATATCGCATGAAGTTTTCCAGATATTTCTTTGCAAAGGACGCGTCACTTTCGTAAGTGTCTGGAAAACAGGCACCACCGCTTTCGGGGATGTCGGATCCTGCTCAAAAAAGAGGCGGTTGACCACACGCCTGAACACCTCTGTCTTTCCTGTCCGCCGTTTGCCCAGCAGCACCAATGATCGGGTTCTTCTTTCAGGCGTATCCCGCGCGGCTTTATGGAGATATTCCAGGATATCCTCCCGGTCTGTATAGACTGCTTCGGGTGTGTCCGGTCGGATCACCCATTTCCCTCCAGGAACATCAAACGCGATCACTCTCGCCTTTGCACCGGCCTCCACGCATCGCCCCCCAGGGCCGGTATAGATGACAATATGGTCCACATCTCCGGGAACCAGTTTTCCGACAATCCACCAGAACTGACCGATCATATCAGCGGAAGGGTCCCCGTCCACTGTGCAGATCAAATCTCCGGTCTCCAAGGGGATGCCGTTGATTTCATAAGAATGAACCCTGTCAATGTCATATGCTGGGATGGACATGACGCCTCCTTTGGTGGGTCTGTTTAAGCAAGTCCGTCCGGTCTTCGCGCCGCACGCGCCGGCCATCTGGGCGTCATCCATGATGGCTTTTGTCCGCTTCGTCGATCTGGGTCAAGTTGGCGTCGCTGAAATTGCATTCGGTCAGATCAGCCTCCATAAACTGGGTCATGGCAAGGTTCATACCGGAAAAATCCTGTCCTGTCAAGCAAGGTTGCGCGATCATTCCGCAATTCCGAGCAAGTTCAGCTTCGCGGCCAGCATGTCCGCCCGCTGTTTCTCCTTCTCCGCCCGCTGTCTCTCCTTTTCCGCCCGCTGTCTCTCCTTTTCCGCCCGCTGTTTCTCCTTCTCAGCCCGTCGCCTTTCGGCCGAATGCGTCGTGAATTCCCGTCCCGATAGATCGCAGATGCTCAGGCTCGTCCTTTTGACATCGAAGGTCGTCCCCAGCCTCGGGCTACGCCACCCTTGGGGATTTTCGACGGGCCGAAGTCTCCCTCCCGACCGGATCCATCCGCTGAACGTGACGCGGTCCGGATCGTAGAGGTAATACTCCTCGACGCCGTGTCTGTCATAAAATTCGAGCTTCCTTCCCATCTCAGCCCGTGTGTTTGAGGGTGAGAGGATCTCGAACACCACTTGGGGGGGAATGTCCCCCTCCTCGCGTTGGATGTACGAGCCTCGCCTCCCCTTGGGCCTCCCGAACGCCACCATCACATCGGGGGCCGCGCTGACCTTGCTGTCCTCCAGCGGATACCAGAGGAGGTCGGCGGCCACAAAGACGTCGGGCGAGTCGTCAAACAGGGTCTCAAGATTCTCCTTGATCAGCACGATCCATTTGTACTGCTCGGTGTTGTCTGCCATCGGCTTTCCGTCACTCTCGGGGTAAATGATCTCTTTTGCGGCTTCATGCCTGCTCTTCCTTTTAAGGAAAGGGGCAGAAGCGCCAAGGTATTCAGACGACTTTGTTTCCAAGGTATTCATCTGATAAGCTCCTTTCCATCATATATAATGTTATTTCATTTGTCAATTCTTTTACATTCATCTTAAAATTTCCTCACAAAAGAGTTGGTCTGGTTCCCGGAGAAGGATGCTTCAGGAACAGGATTACCCTGAACATCCTTAATCACCATTTTTCTGATTTTCCCCACCTCCATTCTCACAGCGTCCGCCAGTCCTGAAGATGAGTCCGATCCAGATTGGCTCCGGAAAAAAGAAACCCGGTTTCTGGAAGGGTGCCACGTCAGGGAAACCTAATCCCCCGAAGACTGAGACCGGGTCTCTCCGCCATGAAACTTTCAGATCTACTGAGAATGTCATGATAGGCCCGGTCTGTTTGATGCAGATCGCCCAGCAATTGCCTATCATGGTTCAGCCAAATTTGAACATGCCCACGACCTTATACCATTCGGGAACCCTTCATCCCTCTCGGGAAAAAAGAGGCGTGATCATCCGAATCATCAATAGCCTTCCTGATCGAGTCTCTCACTCGGCATCCTCCAGATCAGACAAGAGTTCAGATTGAATGCCATAAACAGAATGTGTTGTCAAGACTTTCTTCATGCTCTCCTCATTTTTTTCGGAGTCCGCATGTCTTCCGATCTGTCTGAGAGATATCCCTGTGAAGGTGGAAAAACTGAAAGCAGCATTGCCTTCGGATGATCACGAATCCGTAAGCATTCATGGACACAACATCAAGGGGAAGGGTGGGATGCCGAGAGAGCTTGGTAGCTTATCGGGGTGATTGAACGGGAGTTTGAGAGGTTTTGGTCACGGTCCGACCCAGGACACCCCCCAGTAGAGGTTGCCCCAGTCGTCCACACTTATGCCGCTCGCATCGGTGACAACCTCGACTGCCGGCATGCCATGGCCCAGCCAACGCCAACTCTCAGGTGGCGGATATCCAAACGGATTCACTGTTCCGGCCACGTTGGTGATGAGACCATCCGTTCCCATCTTTTGGACAACATGATCGTGGAGACCCGCCGATGTCGTGAAGATGTTTCCGGAGGCATTGACGGCGATGCTGCCCGGGGATTTCAATCCGTCATAAGTGTCCACACCGTTCGCATCCGTGATCTTCCCGGGCTTGCCTGATCATGTTCCATCCGTCTCCGGCACGTTGGCCATCCGGGGAACCTCTCACCCCTCTTCTCCCGCCGAAATCCCCCTCAGGATGTGAATCACCTCCCCGAGCCCGATCCTCCCATCACCGTTCACATTCCCGTCCACGCCGGCATTTGTTCCCGAAAGCGTCCGCAACATCCGGATGACATCCGCCAGCGAGTCGGGGAGGTTGACGACGTGGATGACGAACCGCTTGTCAAAGCTCTCCCGCCAGTCCGCCGCACACACACAGATGTCGTGTGCGCTCCCCGCCTCGAAGTCAAGAACCTCACGGGTGACCAGCCTGTCGTCCATGATGGCGAAGAGCGGGTTGTCCGCGTCCGTCCCGTCGGCACAGGAAACCAGTTCATATTCGTGCTCACCGATGTCATAATAATCCTGCTCCTCGGAAGTGAGGGTCCCCACCTCCGTTCCGGGAGGCATGTTCTCCGCCACGTCGGCGTGGCTCAGAATGATGTCGCTCGGGGGGTCGTTCATGTCAATCACATCCTCCACGGAGAAATTTTGGCAGATGTGTCCGTTCCCGGTGTCATCGGCACACACACGGATCGGGTACGGAGCCGCCTCGAAATCAAGCTCTGTCCGGGTGACAAGAAGATTTCCGTCAACCGCGAGGTTGTCGCTGCCCGAGGCCGGGGTGTATGTGTGACTGTCATCCGCGTCCGCGGGCAGGACGGAGAGGGTTCCCACAAGCATGCCTTCAGGTTCATTTTCGTATATCCAGCAGCTCCAACTGATCTGAATCCCGCCCGGAGCATCGTCGGTGTTGAGGACGGTGATTCCGAATATTTCGCAGCAGTCTGTCCCGTCCGCGCATACCCCGACGGTGTGAACATCCCGTATCTCATTGTCAAGGGATGTGGCGGTCAGGAGGGTGTCGCCGTCAATTCTGAATGCATTGTCTCCGGATACCAAGGTGTATGTGCGGGCAGGCCCGGAAAATGTGCCGACAACGGTGCCGCCCGGCCAGTTCTCCTTCACGCTGTCGCCGGTCAGAACAATTTCGGCACTGCATTCAGCACCGCTGTCCGGAGAAGGTCTGAGTCGGGACAGAGTCGCAGGGCCTCCCTCAGACATCTTTCAGCCTCCTCCGGCCTGCCCGTCTCCTCAAGGAGACAGATTTTCACATGATATGCGTACTCAAGCTCATCCGGACATTCCCCGCAGATTTTCCCGCGAAGCAGGGCGATGGCCTTGTCATAAAGTTCCAATGCGCTGTCAAAATTCCGTCTTCTCTCCCAATAGTCGCCCAAGTCAACAAGCGCCCCGCTGTCGCTCCCCGGATGGGAGATGTGCGTGAGCTGGTTGTTTTCGTCAATGATCAGCTCCGTTCTCAGCCTGTCCGGCGAGATGATGGCGGTCGGCACACCCTGGTTGTCCCGCTCGATGGTGGTCACCCGGTCATCAGACCGGGGGTCGGTGATGGTTGTGAGGTTGCCCTTCTCGTCGTGGCCGAACTTCCGCAACACGACATCGGAATGATGCGGGTCCCTGGTCTCTTGGCGCCTCCCGATGGAAGACATGACATAAGCCAAGCCGCCATCTTCGGCAAAGACAACCTCCCCTCCATCCCCGTCCGTGTACTTGAGCGAGGAACGGGAGACCGGCAATTCATTGCCGGGTTGCCAACATGCATATTCTTTTGTCCCGTTGGGGACATTTGAGAATAGCCCGGCAATTCATTGCCGGGTTGCCAACATACATATTTTTCCAGTCCCGTAGGACGACTGAACTTTGATCCGTGGTGACGACATGTTTCAGCCGTCCCTACGGGACTGAAAACGGGTTTTGATCCGGCCCCCGGCAATGAATTGCCGGGCTATTCCCAAAAGTCCCTACGGGACAAAAAAATTGGGTTTTGATCCGGCCCCCGGCAATGAATTGCCGGGCTATTCCCAAAAGTCCCTACGGGACAAAAAAATTG
>JAOZRQ010000004.1 GCA_029940115.1 Desulfobacterales bacterium | reverse complement strand
CGTGAAGGATGAAACGTGAAGGATGAAACGTGAAGGATGAAACGTGAAGGATCAAGGATGAAACGTGAAGGATGAAACGTGAAGGATGAAGGATGAAATGGACCCTTCACCCTTCCAAACATGGAGCTTATCATGGAATTGACCATCACTCAGGAGGGAGAGCGGGCAAAATTTGTGGTCGCGGGGAAGATAGATGAATCTGGATCCGAAATCCTCAAACGCCGCTTTCGTGAATTGAACATGTCCTCACTGAAGGAACTGACCCTTGATTTTGGAAAGGTCTCCCACATCGGCAGCGCGGGCATTGGAAAGCTGTTGCTGTTTTACAAGGATCTCGCCCTGAGAGGAGGAGAGATAAGAATCGAAAACATGTCAGAGGCCGTCTCTGAACTGTTCAAGATGCTGAAACTGGACACCATCTTCATCATGTCGAGATGACCGTGCCCCTTGCCCGTGCCCTTTCCCCTGCCCTTGCCTGTGCCCCTGCCTCTGCCCGACACCGGGCAGGGGCAGGGCACGGGGTCGGGCACGGGCACGGGCAGGGGCACGGGGAAGGAAAAATGGGTGAAAATTTGAAAAGGCCAAACATTCTCATCGTTGACGACGCGCCCGCGAACATCCGGGTGCTGGTGGAGATACTGGCCGGCACTTACGAGATCAGCGTTGCCGTGAGCGGATCCGAGGCCCTTGAGATCGCCACGTCAAGGACGGACATGTGCGGGATTCCGGATCTGATTCTGCTCGACATCATGATGCCCGAAATGGACGGGTATGAGGTTTGCCGAATTCTTCGTGGCAAGCCCGAGACAAAGGACATCCCGGTTGTCTTTGTCACGGCGAACACCGATGACCACACATTGCAGGAGGCCTTTGAGGCAGGTGGAACCGATTATGTGAGAAAGCCGGTCAACAAAGTGGAATTGCTTGCAAGAATCAAGTCGGCCCTGACGCAACAGGAGCTGACGAGGAAGTTGCTTGAGGAGGAGAAGCTTGAGGGGGTTCTTGAAATGGCGGGCGCAGTCTGCCATGAGCTCAACCAGCCGATGCAGTCCGTGCTCGGGTTTTCCCAGCTCCTGATGGATGACATGACCATGGATGATCCCCGATATGAATACATTTCAATAATCAAGGATCAGATAGACAAGATGGGAAGGATCACCAAGAAACTGATGCGGATCACCAAATATGAGACCCGTGACTATATCGAAAGCACCAAGATCATTGATATCTACAAGGCATCTGATGAGAAGGATGAAATATGAAGGATGAAATGTGAAGGATGAAATATGAAGGATGAAATATGAAGGATGAAATATGAAGGATGAAGGATGAAATGTGAAGGATGAAATGTGAAGGATGAAATATGAAGGATGAAGGATGAAATGTGAAGGATCCTTCATCCTTCATCCTTCATCCCTTCATCCTTCAAAAAACGGAGATTCATGCATGGAGAGAACGAAGATGAATGAGTTCAAGCCCTTGCTGGCGTTGAAGGACCGTCCCATCTCAACGAGCGGCGGGTTTGTGATACCCATAGCCCATGAGTTGGAGAACAGCACGTATGCCCCGGCGGATCGTTGCGATTTTCCGAACAACGGCCGGATTTGGGTGTCGAGCGAATACGAGGCGATAGACCGGCGGTTTTCCGACCATGAGTTTTTCCGGGTGAACCGCTACAGTGCGGATGAGAATGAGGCATACATAGAGAACGACTATCTTGAGAAATACTGGATGAGGGGATCGGATGCGGAGGCGCTGAAGCGATTCGAGCTCTGTCCCATCATCAAGGAGCCGTTGCCGGACGTGGAGCGGCCCTATCTGAGTTCCGGGGGGCCCCTGCCGAACCGTTCGGTCTTTGTCAACGACGGCACAAGCATCTATGGCCCGTTTGAATGGACAAAGGATGACGAGGGGATCCGGCTGAGTGCGGCCCAGTCGCCGTTGCTCGGACTCCGGCCCGACCATGTGTTCAAGGTGAGGACCGAGGAGGTGCGACACTACATCATCGAGTTCGAGACCCTGAAAAGCAGCCTGAGCCGGCCGCCGGTCGCGTATCTGTTCAACACCAACCTGCTGAAGGCGGCGGCGTATGAGCAGCAGGACTACATCTCCGACGACCGGCTGGTGACATGGGGGAACAAGTATCTGCTCCGATCCGGGACAGCGAAACTGAATCGGAAGACCGTGACCGAGTGGCTTGAGGCGATCAAAAACCTGAAGCACCTCACCGGCATGGATCAGGAGCGGAGGGACCGGCTGATCCGCCTGATGCCGAAGATACTCGAGGCCGGTGTGCAGCAGGCCTCGTTCATCAACAACTTCCTGACCAACGAGACCGAGGGCCGCGTGATTGTGGAGCAGTATTTGCAGGACAACAAGGAGAAGTTTTTCAAGGATCATCTGAAGCACATAGAGGAAAGGGCCGAGAAGGAGGCGGTGAAGATCAGGCGGGAGCTCTATTTCCTCCGGGCCCAGAAGGACCAGCTCAACCGGGAGATCGAGGAGCTCGACAAGAGGAAGAAGGAGGAGAAGACGCGATATGAGGAGGAGCGCACCCGGGAACTCCGGGCGTTGGAGGAGAGAATCGGGAAGCTGATACAGGCGGAGAACCTGTACAAAGAGATTGAATTCATGAAGCTGAACAAGAAGAAGATCGAGACCGAGATAAAGAGACTGAAGGCAGAGGACATCAAAGAGAGGCTCACGGAGATCAAGACGTATTTGGACCTGCTCAACGGCAGCTACACATTGGAGGAGAGGGATGATGGCGAGTCAGGTGTCGCCATGCCTGCGGTGAGGGAGTTTGACGGGAATCGGAAGGACTTTGTGGACAAAATCCGGGAATATCTGGTGGAGCAGTGCGGGAGAAACTACACATCGGACGAGATCGCCAACCTGCTGATCTGCATGCAGCAGAGCTTTCTGACCATACTCGCCGGCCCGCCGGGCACTGGCAAGACGTCGGTGATCCATTATCTCGGGGAGGCATTGGGGAATTCGGAGAATCTGCTCAAAATCCCGGTCTCCCGGGGGTGGACGTCCCAGCGGGACATACTCGGGTATTTCAATCCGCTTCGGAGCCAATATCAGAAGGCGAGGACCGGGTTGTACGACTTTCTCCATCTCACCCGGACCGACCCGCAGGTCGGCCGGTTTTCCCGCTGGGTGCTGCTCGACGAGGCGAACCTGTCGCCAATTGAGCATTATTGGGCCGACTTTCTCGGGATGTGCGATCCCGAGGGGGAGCGGAACCTCGACACCGGCTGTCTCGACAAGGATCGGTTCCTCCATGTCGGCCCATCTGTGCGGTTCATTGGCACGGTGAACAACGACAACACCACCGAGCGGCTCTCCCCCCGACTGATCGACCGGGTTCCGGTGATCCAGATGGAGCCGAGCTATGAGTATTCGAATCCGTTGAGCAGCAACCGGATGAGGCCCGACGGGGCGCTTCTCTTTGAGAGGATGCAGGCATTCTTCGCGGGTTCCGATGAGGAGGATTTTGCGAGCAAGGAGGCGGAGATCGTGAAGGAGATCATCGAGATTCTCCAGACCGAGACGTCCGACTTTGATGGCGCGTCCTTTGTGGTGATCAGTCCGAGGAAATACTATGCCATCAGACGTTACTGCACGATTGCGAGGGACATCCTTGTCAATGACCAGGCGATTGACTTCGCGACGGCCCAGTTCATCCTTCCGATGATCGAGGGATACGGAACCGGGTTTGGCAGGCGGCTCGAGAAGCTCTTGGAGGTGACCACCGACAACTCCCTCTATCGCTCCGCGAGGATTCTCCGCCGCATTATTGAGGCCGGGAAACAGACTCACAACTCTTACTCATTTTTCAGCTGACAACGGGCGAAAGGAAAGGATGAGGGATGAGAGATGAGGGATGAGTGATGAAGACTTCATCCTTCAGACTTCAGACTTCATCCTTCATCCTTCATATCATGGAAGATTTCAGATTTTACATCAAGGTGCTGGCCGGCGCGAGGCAGGGGGAGCGGATTGAGATCCCCCCTCAGGAGGAGCTGACCAAGGCGGCGCCGTGCGCTTGGATTCAGGAGGATGAGGAGATCTGCTTCATGCTTGTGGCACCGGCATACATGGAGAATCCGGTGCTCTGGATTTCGGATCTGCCCAAGCCGCCGTCGGATTGCAAGCGGTTGAGCAACAAGGTGATCTATCTCTGGCATCCGGAGTCGAGGGGGTTCAACCGATATCAGGCCTTCTTTCTGAACTGTTTTGGCTCCTGCCAGTTGGATGTGGAGGTGAGGCGAAAGGACGGGGGCCGGCTCTGGATCGAGCTGCGGCCCTTTGAGGTGAGGGCGAGGAAGATCACGGCGGACCGGCTTCGGGAGATCATCTCCTATCTGGCGTCCCGGATGGATGACCTGCCGGGGTCGATCTTCAGCGTGACCCAAGTGTCCGCGGGAAAGCAGCGGCGGAATGTGACGACGCTGATGAAGGAGGCCGAGGAGGGGCTGGTCCTGTTTGAGCGGCATCTGCCGGTTCTTTTGGGAAAGCACTGCACCCGGCTGGTGCCGCGACGGGTGGTGCGGATGCCAAGGCCTGGGGACTGCTTTGACGCGAACACGGCGGAGTGGCTCCTCTCCCATCTCGACATCCTGGTCCCGGCAGCCATGCCTGACGAGGCGGTCGCGGTGATTGACAACCGGGCCTACACCGCGAGCCGGCTGGAGGTGAGCGAACTGGTTGAGGACAGCGATGTGTATGAGAATCGGGTGTTGCACAGCTTTCTGAACAACATCAAGACGTTTCTCGTGGAGATTCGGAAGGCGTGTGACCGGATCGAGTCCCAAGGGCCGGATCCGGACGCTTGGCATACGGATGAAGGGAAGGGGCGGCACGGGGATGCGGGGAGGTATGTGAGCTTCTCAAGGGAGATCAAGACGTCCATGCGGGAACTGTTCAGGGGCCGGAAGACGAAGTGCGACCGGATGCTGGAGCGGTGCAACTACCTGATGAGCGTCGCGGAGGAGCGGATCCCGGTCGGCCGGCTGATGTCGTCGGCCCCCTCCATGACCCCTTGGGTCAAGGCGAATGCCCATTATCGGGTGCTCTTTGAGAAGATCATCCGCTGGTATCAGATGGGGAGTGCGGACTGGTCCGATGAGGAGGCCTTGGCAGGGGTCCGCTCGATTGACGAGCTGTATGAATACTTCTGTCTGTACCGCCTGATTGACGGGCTTGAGAAGGCGGGGTTCCGACGTCAGGGTGAGGCTGAGGGGCAAGGGGAGGAACCGGCCCCGTCCCCCGACTCCTCGCTCCTCGCTCCTCGCCCCCGCCACCGATACGAGTTCCGCAGAGGCCACGTCTCCCTGACCCTTTGCTATGAGAAGGAGATATGGTCCCCGAGGCATGGCGGCTCTGGTGAGGATCGCCACTTCAATGTGGAGGGGTGGGTGTGGGAGTCGTACCGCAGGAAGGGGGCCAATGCGAAGCGGGTGCCGGATTACATCTTCGAGATTCGGGAGGATCGGGGGGCCGGATCCGGCGCGTGTCTGCTTGCGGTGTTTGACGCGAAGTACTCTCCGCCGGACACGGTCTTCTTTGAGAAGCTTCCGATGCTGGTGATGCGCTATGTCCATGGCATCAGCGGAAAGAAGGGGGGGCAGTCGCCAGTGATCTCCCTTTACCTGTTTCATCCGAAGGAGGATGCCCGCGGGGTGGACCCGATCCGCTCGTTCCACACCCGGGAGTATGACATTTTCGGCGACAAGGCGGTGATCCCGGCCTTGGGTGCCGCGGAACTCGACCCCGCCTCAACTTGGGACATCGCCCGTCTGATCAACCGGATTGTGGAACTGGCTCTTAGAAGGATTAAGGGGTTAGGGATGAAGGGTTAAGGGGTTAGGGATTAACCCTTAATCCCTTAGCCCTTAGCCCTTAATCCTTCAGATGACCGGGTCCCGGATGATCTGTTCGATGACTCGGGCGGCGGTGGCGGCGGCTTTTGGGAACACATGGTCGAGGGCCCGGATGTGTCTGAGGTTGTCGGCGGTGCGAAAGATGAGCATGGCGAGGTTCCCTTCGGCCATTTCGGAAAACGCGAGCAGATCCTCCCATTCAGACCCCATGGCCCACGCGTATAGGGTGAGGGCAGGGCGGAGGAAGAGGACCCGTGGCTCGAAACCATTCAGGATCATCTGCTTGGCAAAGGGTCTGAGCCCCTTTCGGACATGGAGCATGGTCCTGAGCAGGGCATCGGGAATCTGCCGCTTGGGGATCCGGTCGTTGGACTCCTCCTCGTTCACGAGGGAGGCGATCACGGCAGCAAGGAGGGCGGGGTCCGCGTCGGGAAAGACGCCGAGCCGGAACCCCTCGGCGATCATCAAGGGCTGATCCACCCGAAGCTGGGAGGCCCAGACGCCGTCAGGGGTGAGATCGCCGGCCTCGGTGACATATCCGGACTCCCGGAGGAAGTGGAAGTGGTTGAGGAAGTTCTGCCAGAGGAGCCTGTGCTCGTTTCCGATGAGGCGCTGGGCCTTGCGGGTGCGCTTCCCCTTCACGATCATATAAGTGGCAAAGGATTTTTTCAGGATCTCCTCAATCTGGTCCGGAGAGTGGGAGAGGAGCAGGTTCAGCACCATGGAGAAGTTGATCTTGATCTGGCTCAACACATGGGAGGGGGAGGCGCTGGTGAGCCGGGCGATGAGACGGACATCCATGAATCTTCCCGGAATGGCGACCGCAAAGCCGATCTTGTCCATCCCTCGGCGGCCGGCCCTTCCGGTCATCTGATGAAACTCGGTGGGACTGAGGGGGAGAAACTCCTTGCCGTTGAACCGGTCCGAGTTGAGGAACACGATGGTGCGGGCCGGGAAGTTGACACCCGCGGCCACGGTGGAGGTGGCGAAGACCACGTCGAGGAGGCCATCGGTCATGAGGGACTCGATCACGAGCTTCCACGCGGGGAGCTGACCGCTGTGATGGGATGCGGCCGCGAGGTTCTCGATCTCCCAGAGGTGGCGATGGTTGGCGATGTGCCCGCTTTGCGAGGCGAGATCCCGGATTCTCAGGCTGCGCCTCTGCTTCCGGTCGTCATCCGGGGGAGGGGTCTTGCAGAGGCTGAGGGCATGGTCGCAGTCGGCCCGTGACTTGAGAAAGAAGATGGCGGGGGTCAGGTGGAAGGACTTCAGCACCTCGAGTATTCTGCCGAGGGGGGGCAGGCTCCGGTCCGCGGCGAGCACGGAGGGGTTCTTGTCGGTGATGTGCGCGTCGACCTTCTTGTGGAGCTTCCCCGATGCCTTTCCCCGAGACCCCCGAGATGAAGGATGTCGGGGAGAGCTTTGGGTCTCCTCGTCGCTCTCCGAGAGGAGAGGGAGCAGGGTACCCGAAGGGTGGAAGAATATCGGATACAGGGGCACGGGTCGGCAGGTCTCCTGGACCACGATGCATTCCTTTTCCCGCATTTCCGAGAGCCAGCCGGCGATCTGGTCCGCGTTTCCGATGGTTGCCGAAAGCATGAGGAGGGGGATGCGGGCGGGGAGGTAGATCATGATTTCCTCCCATACCACGCCCCTGTCGGGGTCTCCGAGGAAATGGGCCTCGTCGAGGATGACGAAGTCGGCCGCGAGGTCCTCCCCGCGGCTCATGGCGTCATAGAGCTGATTGCGCAGGATTTCCGTGGTTCCGACGATCAGGGACGCTCGGGGTTTCTCCTTTCGGTCGCCGGTGAGAATGCCGACGTTGTTGACGCCGAATATCTCGCAGAACTCGGCGTATTTCGAGTTGCTCAGGGCTTTGAGGGGGGACGCGTACCAGGATCTCCCCCCTTTTTCCCGGATTCGGGCGATGGCCTGTTCCGCGATCCAGGTCTTGCCGGCCCCGGTCGGTGCGGTGACGAGGCAGTCCCCCTTCTCAACGGCTTCGACCGCGGCCATCTGGAAGGGATCAGGGGTGAAAGCCGTCTTCTCCGGTATGCCGACGGTCCCGAAGACCTTTTTCAGTTCGGGATGGGCACCGGGTCTGATTTTGGGTATCTTGGGGGCCTCGGCCTTTTTTTTGCGGGTTCTTCTGTATGGGGTGCGCCGCGTGGCATCTTTTCTGTGCATAATCAAGCGGTAATCTGTAAGTTGTGAGTTGTGAGCTGTAAGTTGTGAGCTGTGAGCTGTGAGCTGTAAGTTGCAATTTGCAAGCTGTAAGTCGCTTACAGCTTGCAGAGCATCTTTTCAACTTGGGCCTTTGCGGGGGATGGGGTGTCATACGGCGAGCATCCCCTGAGGTCGGCTTCGATGAACGCGTCGTCATATGGCAGGAATCCGAGAAATCTGAAATCGGGGAGGTGCGTCTCCAGGAAGTCTTGGTCCGCCTGCCCTCGGATTTTGTTTCCCACCACCGCGATGTTCGGCAATCCGATCTCATTCGCGAGCTTTCGGATGTGTCCGGCTGTCTCCAGACTGCGGCGGCCCGGCTCCACCACGACGATCAGGGGGTCCACTGCCCGGGCGGTGGCCCTGCCGAGATGCTCGATGCCGGCCTCCATGTCCATGACCACCACCTCATCCCTCGCCAGCACAATGTGAGTGACGAGTGCCTTCAGAAGGGTGCTTTCGGGGCAGATGCAACCGGCCCCCCCTTTTTTGATCCCCCCGAGCCGCATGAGACGGATGTTCTCATGCTTCACGGTCAACGCTTCGGGCAGATCATCCACTTTGGGGTTCAGCTTGAAGAAGCCGCCGATGGTCCCGGGTCTTGCCTCTGTCCGCTCATATATGAGATCCTTCATCTCGGATATTGGGATCATCTGGTCCGCCCCCTCAATTCCGAGCGCGGCTCCGAGATTGGCGTCGGGATCCGCATCTATGGCGAGGACTTGCCTGCCTTGCTGGCTGTATGTCCGTGCGAGCAGGGCGGCGAGGGTGGTCTTGCCGACGCCTCCCTTGCCGCTGATTGCGAGCTTCATCTGCGTTTCCTTTCATCTTTCATTCTTCAAACTTCATTCTTCATCCTCTGTGTACAGGACAAAGAAACCCGGCTTTTTCTTGCAGTCGGGAAGTCGGCCCTTTTGGGAAAAAGCTTGCCCCGACGTTTTTTGTCGGGGGCCGGGTTTCCTGCCCGTTCCCGATTTTTTGTCCACAGCTTCATCCTTCTTGGAAGGTGCTTGAAAACACCTGTTGCCCTCTGCCCATGCCCAGTTTCGAGCAGGGGCACACGGCAAGGGAGTTTTCAAACACCTTCTAAATAGTGCCTTCTTATACGTTTGTCAATAAATAATGAGCCATCTTTGACATGTTGCCCAAAAAAAGTGGTTCACGTTCAGGCATCTTTCATTTTGCCTGAAAGGTGGTTCAGTTTGCAGTTCCGCCTTTGGGCGGTGCGAGACCGCCTGAAGGCGGAACTACAAACTGGAATGCAAACCCATAAATGAAAGATGCCCATGTTCAAGTATAAGTTCACGTTCAAGGCCTCCCCTAAATCCGTTATAATCAGAAAATATGTGGCCAAGTACTTCCACAAAAAAAATGTTATCATTTCCTTGACCAAAAATCAAGAGATTGATATAGAGTTTGTTCCATAAGAAACTTCGGCATCCTTCATCCATCAGTTCACAGTTTTTTGAGACGAAAAAGTTTGCAGTTCCGCCTTCAGGCGGTGTGGCGCCGCCGAGAGGCGGAACTGCAAACTTTTCCCATCCGAAAAGTGCAAACCACTTTTCAGGTGAAATGAAGGATGTCAACTTGGTTTCTCTTTTTTTCGGGTGAACGGGAAAGGGAGCAGTGATTCGTGTGTTAAGACGGATACGTGAGAAAATAGGTCTGAAGATGATCACCATCTTCACGCTGGCGATGGCCTTGACAGCGGCTCTGCTGTTTTATGCGGGGCTTTGGCTGATGGATGAGCTGAACGACTTTTACGCGTCAGAAAGTGAGACTCGCCTGAAAGAACAGGCGCATGGATTTCTCTCCCGCCTGACTTATGAGCAGACCATGCGCTATGAGGCGATATTCCAGCGAATGGCCACGTCTTCGGCAATGATCGCGAAGCAGGCCGGTTTTTTTTTGGATCATGTCGACGTCTATGGGAAAACACCGCTCAACCCAGATGAAACCTGGGTACGTTATCCGCCGAATGGCATATTTTCGAATGATTCTTTTGACTCAACAATGGCCGTCTATTGGGGATCATCGGCCATATCAACGGAAACGAGGGCGGAGTTGAGCGCGCTCTCCCATGTGGACCCCATTTTGATGAATGCCCAAAAAGCGAATCCGGAATGCGAGGCCGCCCATGTCATCACCGAATCCGGAATTCGACGGTATTATCCGAACACCCATGAGGTGACCGAGCTCCCCCGAGCCGACGTGTATGACATGAGGCATGACGTCTTTTACACCATTGCCGGTCCGAAACAGAACCCCACCCGCAAAACGGTCTGGACAAGCGTCCATGAAACCACGCCTCGGAATGAGTGGGTGATCACCGCAAGCACCCCGGTTTACAGCAAAATGGGGCAGCATCTCGGAACGGCCGGCTTGGACGTGCCCATGAAACGAATTTTGAACGACATTTTGGATGACCAGTCGCTCAACCGGTTTTTGTCGGTGAGGAACGGAAAAGATCTGGCAGAGAACCTCTTTTCCTTTCTTCTTGACAGCACCGGCAACATCATTGCCGTTCCGCCGGCATATTTTCAGGCCTTTGATCTCAAACCCGGCACCGAGAGACTTGAGAATGAAGGCCCCACCCTTGACCATCGTCTCTCAGAGGCTTCTGATGAGAAACTCAGGGAAATCGGTCGGAACATGATCCAAAAGGACCATCTGCTCGACCACTTCCTCTTGGACGGGCGCCCCTGCATCATCGCCTCTCATTCCATGACATCCACCGGTTGGCGGTTGGGGGTGGTGATATCGGAATCCGCCCTGCTGGCCTATCTTCAGGATACGCTCCATGCGCTGAATGCCACCACCGGAAAGATGATTCTCGCGTTTGTCTCGGCCACTGCGTTGTTGCTGCTCTTTTCCACAATGATGATCCTGCTGTTTGCCATCCGACATGGGGTCCGTTCTCCCAGCAAAGAGAAGGTCGAAAGCCATGAGCGGATGGAGAATGAACTCATCGAAAAATATCTCTCAGAAGATTTGATGGATGAAGAACTGGAAATTGAACCGGAGGATCATCAGGTGGTGAAACCTCTTGAGGAGGATGAGCCGCTTCTCCTCACGAATTCCTACAACAAGATGGTCAAAACATTGCAGAAGCTCAACGAACTGGAGAAGGAACACACATTTGAGCTGCAGAGGGAGATCGCGGATCGCAGGCGGGTGGAGGAGGAGATCAGACATCTTTCGGTCCGTCTGATCAGCAGCAGTGAGGAAGGCAAAAAGGAGCTGGCCCAGGATCTTCACGACGAATTCGGCCAGACCTTGGCCGCACTCCACATGAATGCGGAATCCTTGCAGAAATCCATACCCGTCGAATTGAAAAATCACAAGGAGGGGATCGGAGACCTGATTGAGCTGATTGAACATCTCGGAGACAAGATCAGAAGCATCTCGTCTGACCTTCGGCCGGATCTGCTGGATGATCTCGGACTGGTTCCCACCTTGGAATGGTATATCAAAGAGTTCACGGAGAAAAGGTCGGACATTCAAATTGATTTCCAGGCGGTGGGTTTCAAGAAGCGGCTTTCCTCGGATATTGAACTGGTGCTCTACAGAATATTTCAGGAGAGCATGAACAACGTCGTGAAACATGCAAAGGCCAAACAGGTGGAAGTCAGGCTGACCTACAGTTATCCTGGCATCATCTTTGTCATCAAGGACGATGGCGCCGGATTCGATGAACAGACAAAGGGGACCGACGGCATCGGTCTTCTGGGGATGCGGGAGCGGGTGGTGGTCATGAACGGACACATCGATATCCGCTCCAACATAGGCAAGGGAACCACAATCAGGGTTGAACTCCCTGTGAATGGGTGAGGGGAGTTTTGAGAGTTTTGAGAGTTTTGAGAGTTTTTGAGTTTTGAGAGTTTTATGAGTTTTGAGAGTTTTGAGAGTTTTGAGAGTTTTGAGAGTTTTGTGAGTTTTGTGAGTTTTGAGAGTTTTGTGAGTTTTGTGAGTTTTATGAGTTTTTGAGTTTTGAGAGTTTTGTGAGTTTTTGAGTTTTGTGAGTTTTTGAGTTTTGTGAGTTTTGAGAGTTTTGAGAGTTTTGAGAGTTTTGAGAGTTTTGAGAGTTTTTGAGTTTTGAGAGTTTTGTGAGTTTTGTGAGTTTTGTGAGTTTTGTGAGTTTTGTGAGTTTGAAGGAGGAAAAAATGGACAAAATCAGTGTGTTGATTGCAGACGATCATGCAGTGGTGCGGGAAGGTCTGCATAAACTTCTCGACGAGCAGGAAGATATGGAGGTGGTCGGCGAGGCGACGAACGGCATGCAGGCGGTGAAAAAGGTCAGGGCGATTCGTCCGAATGTCGCACTCCTTGATATCGCCATGCCCGAGCTTAACGGTCTGGAGGCGGTGACCCTGATCAGAGAGGCGGCTCCTGAGACCCAGGTGGTGCTTCTCTCCATGCACATCAAAGACGCGTATGTGTATCAGGCCCTGAATTCCGGCGCGCTCGGGTATGTGCTCAAAGCCTCTCCCACCTCTGACGTGCTTGAGGCCATCCGGGCAGCGAAGCGAGGCGAGCATTTTCTCAGTTCGAAGATCAATTCCAAACTCATCAGCACATTTCTGAGAAACCGGGATGAGAAGCAACCTGCCGTCAGCGGCTACAATCTTCTCTCCGAACGGGAGCAGCAGGTGTTCCGGCTTCTGGTCGAAGGGAAGTCCAATGCGGAGATCGCCGAAATTCTGTGCATCAGTTCAAAGACCGTGGACAAACATCGTGCGAACACCATGAGAAAACTGGACATCCATAACATGGTGGAAATGGTGAAATACGCCATCAAAATCGGGATCATCGGACCTGAACTCTGGGAAGATGTATCATGAGAAGGTGAAAGGTGAAGGATGATGCGTTCTATCTTTTGGGATATCCTGATTAATGGCGAATGACTCCTCAAATCAACTTGGAAAAAGGTCGGAAAGTTCCCCCTGTTCTTTCCAAAGTCATCTTCAAACTTCACCCCTCATCCTTCATCCTTCAAACTTCATCCCTCAAACTTCATCCCTCATCCTTCAAACTTCATCCTTCAAACTTCATCCTTCAAACTTCATCCCTCATCCTTCATCCTTCAAACTTCATCCTTCAGGTAGGATATTCCCACCTTTCAATACTCCCCCCACCCCATTGATTTCCTTGTTCTGTTCCTCTATTCAAGTAAGTGAACATGGGCCAACAAAAAAATATCAATCTGTGGGCTGACACCGGCCTTTTGCGGTGTCCCACCTCGGCCAGAAACCCGGCTTTTTTCTGAATGAACTTGGTTCTGACGGTTTTTGTGGTTTCCGACATGAGCTGAGAATGGTGATCCGCGGATGAACGCGGATGGCCTGTGTGCCGAGGCTCGTCAGCGTCCATCCACGGTTTGTGGGGATTGTTGCGGCAGGCTGTCCCCAGACCGGCTTCCAGGATCGTGACCACATGCAAACACAAAATCCGTTAGAATCAGGACCATTGCCAAGGAACCATGACCAAACAACATCCCGGCCCACGCCCGTCTCGGATTGGCAAATCCGAGACGTCTGCCGGATTTGGCAATCCGGCAGGAGCTGGAAATGGGGAAGTTGTTTGGCCACGGTTCCCAAGCTCCTTTCAGATATGCTGATCATTTATGGGTTTACATTCCAGTTTGCAGTTCCGCCTTCAGGCGGTCTCGCACCGCCTGAAGGCGGAACTACAAACTGAAGTGTGAACCACCTTTCAGGCAAAATGAAAGATGCCGATATGCTGATCATTTTTGTCTGCTGATTTTGGCCTGCACACAGGATTTTGGCAAAACCAAGAATCTCCGGGCGAACATTCGGCACCCGTCGTCGGGATAGTCTTTCAAGGCTTTTGAATAAGGAACGAAAAATGCGTAAAATCAAGGTATTAATTGCGGATGATCATGCCATTGTACGAAACGGATTGCGAAGACTTTTGGAAGAAGAGAGAGATATGGAAGTGGTCGGTGAGGCGATTGACGGCTTGCAGACGGTGAAAAAGGTCAAATCACTCCACCCGGATGTGGCACTCGTGGATATCGCCATGCCCCGTCTGAGCGGTCTCGAGGCCGTGACATTGATGAAGGAGGCCGTTCCGGACATCCAAGTCGTTCTCCTCTCCATGCACGAAAAAGATGCGTATGTGGACCGGGCACTCTCCTCCGGTGCGAAGGGCTATGTGCTGAAAGCCTCACCGACATCCGATGTGCTCGAGGCGATACGGGCGGTCTTCAGCGGCGAATATTTTTTGAGCTCACGGGTTAATGCCAAAATTATAGACACTTATCTCAGAAACCAAAAAGAAAAACCGAATGTCACCGGCTACAACCTTCTCTCCGAGCGGGAGCAGCAAGTTTTCCGCATGCTGGTCGAAGGAAGGGAGACTTCCGAGACCGCGGATATACTATGCATCAGTCTGAAAACAGTGAAAAAACATCGCGCAAACATCATGAAGAAACTGGATGTTCACAATATGGTGGAAATGGTCAAATATGCGGTGAAAGTCGGGATCATCGGCCCAGAGCTATGGGAGGACTGAGATGTGAAGGGGAGGCATTGAACGTGAACGTGAACTTATACTTGAACTTGCCCACAAATGAACATTCACATTCACGTTCAAGTTCACGTTCATGGGCAGGGCGGCCTCTCCGAAAAGCGTTATAATCAGGAAACATGAAGGGTGAAGGATGAAACATGAAGGATTAAAGCCTTCATCCTTACACTCAACTATCAAGTTTTTTCTGTTGACTGAATTTATTGGATATTTTCAAGTTGAAATTTTATGTGCCCATCAACAAATTCAATATGTCACATTTTCAAAGTTTGAAAACACAATATTTGCATCAAGTTTTTAAGTCTTTGAAATACTGTTTTTATGTGGTCAAGTTTTAAAAACTTGATAGTCGAGTTACAGAAACCGGAGGGGATTCATTGGCTTTCGTCAATCACAAAAACAAAGAGATACAGGCAAAAATCGTCTATTACGGCCCTGGCATGGGGGGGAAGACCACCAATCTCGAATACATTCATCGCAAATTCCGGGACCGGATTGATTCGGATATGGTCTGTATCAGGACACACGGGGATAGGACCCTTTTTTTCGACTTCCTCCCTTTTGATATTGGGACAATAATGGGTTTCAGGGTGAGAATGCAAATTTACACCGTCCCGGGGCAAGTCATGTACGACGCCACCCGACGTCTGGTGCTGAAGGGGGCCGACGGGGTGGTGTTTGTCGCGGATTCCACAGCGTCGCGGAGAAAAAGGAACATTCTCTCTCTCAGAAATCTCCAAGAAAATCTGACGATCTACAAAAAGAACATTTTCAAGCTTCCCTTGGTGTTTCAATATAACAAAAGGGACCTCAAGGACGTTCCGATTCTGCCAGTCAGAATCATGGAAAAGGAACTCAACAGCCGATTGAAGGCACCCTCCTTTGAGGCGAGCGCGTTGAGCGGCATGAATGTGGTTCCCACCCTCAAGGCCGTCATATCCAAGACCATTCATTCCTTGAAGCATGCGATAGAATAGGCGAGGGGCGAGCGGCAAGCCGCATGCCGCTCACCACAGGCCGCAGGCCGCTCACCGCTGGCCCGCACGATCTCTTGCAATGATGGTTCGCTGGGTGTGGATTCGCTTGGTTGCCCTGATGTCTCCGATCCGCTTTTCAGCCAGGCGGTTGGATGCTTTGTGGGTGGGGATGTTCTCTTTTTCCGCAATGTCAAAAACGTCCAGCAGAATGTCGTAAATCCCCTTGGCCTGATTCAGGGACCTTTCCCGGTGATACCCTTCCAGCTCGTTGGCCACATTGATCAGCCCCCCCGCATTGATGACATAATCCGGCGCGTACAGGATCCCCTTTTCCCGAAGGGCTTCGCCGTGTTTTTCCTCATCCGCGAGCTGATTGTTCGCTGGCCCCGCGATGATCTTGAACTTGAATTTGGGGAGGGTCTCGTCATTCACCACCGCGCCCAGCGCACAGGGTGAGAAAATGTCCGCATCCACTTCATAGATTTCATCCGGCCCCACCGCTTTCACCTTGAATTCATCGACCACCCGTTTGACCGAATTCTCATCAATGTCCGTGCCGATCACCTCAGCGCCGTCCTCATGAAGATGCTTGACCAGATAGTAGCCCACATGGCCCAACCCCTGAACGGCAACCTTTTTTCCGGATAAGGACTCATTGCCCCACAGTTTTTTTGCGGTGGCCTTCATTCCGTGAAATGTGCCCGTGGCTGTCACAGGGGACGGGTCACCGCTTCCCCCCAAGGCTTCATCTATGCCGGTGACAAAATCGGTTTCCATCCGGACCCATTCCATGTCTCTGACCGAAGTTCCCACATCTTCGGCGGTGATGTACCTTCCCCCCAGCCCTTGGATGAATCTGCCAAAAGCACGGAACAGCTTTTCATTCTTGTCGGTTTTCGGGTTTCCGATGATGACCGCCTTCCCACCGCCCAAGTTGAGACCGGCAGCAGCCGCCTTGTATGTCATGCCCCGGGAAAGGCGGAGGACATCATTCAACGCGGCATCCTCACTTTCATAAGGCCACATCCGGGTCCCGCCGAGAGCCGGTCCCAGCACGGTGTTGTGTATGGCGATGATGCCTTTCAGCCTTGATTCCGGGTGGCTGACAAAGACGACCTCTTCATGGTCATGTTGATCCATGGATGAAAAAATCTGCATGATATACCCCTTTGTAAATTATGAAGGATGAAGGATGAACGGCCTCTTGGGGCGGAACATCGTCATCTTGGCTCCTTATGTGAAAACCTTATGTGAAAAAAGGCTGATTATAACGGATTTAGGGGAGGCCTTGAACTCGAACTTGAACGTGAACTTGAACGTGAACTTATACTTGAACTCGAACTTGCCCACAAATGAACATTCACGTTCAAGTTCACGTTCACGTGCACGTTCACGGGCAGGCGGCCTCCCCGAAAAGCGTTATAATCAGAAAAAAGGATGAAGGATGAATGGCCTCTTGGATTCTCATCCGCGCATATGGGGCGGAACAGGTCGCCACATGCGATTTGAAATCGCACTTGGCGAACTTTCATCCGCGCATATGAGGGCGGAACATCGGTCATCTTCGCTCCCTCATGTAAATTGCCCGTTGCCGTCGATTCTCATTATCACTGGCAGGAGCGGAGTTGCCGGGGCAAGGACGAAAGTGTAAACTAAGTACTTGGCCATATGTTTTCAGGTGTCTGCATATGAGGGACAACCTTCCCATTGTGAGCCGCAGATGAACGCAGACGACGGGTTCATCCGCGGTTTGTGAGTTGTCCTCCCAAGAAAAATCCCGGAAAACTTTTGGCCGGGTACTTACCTCCCCTTTTTTGAAGTATGCCCTTTTTTTTATCATGTTGTCAAGTGTTCTTGTAAACAAGGTAGCAAGAATCTCACTCTGCCACTCCGAAAGTTGCTGTGATTATAACGGATTTAGGGGAGCCTCTGCCCTTGCCCCTTCCCTGCCCCGTTGCGGGTGCCTCACATGTTCACGCCCATGGGCGACGGGCATGTCCGTGCTCACAAATGTTCACGGGCAGGGTAAGGGGGCACGAGCAGGCAGGGGCACGGGCCTCCCTAAAAAGCGTTATAATCAGGAAAGTTGCTTTTGTTCCTTGTTTATGGGTATTTAAGTAAGGCTTAAATATAACTTGACAAATATGGAAATCATTGCCCAAACTTTGATAAAATCTCTAGTGAACCGGAATGTCAAGTGAAAGTCAAAAGATTGTCATCCATTCAGATATGACTTGACAAATAAGAGAAATTCTGGCATCCTTTGTAGTTTAGCCTTTAGAAGGTGTTTGAAAACATCTGCCACCCTCTGCCCGTGCCCTTTGCCCATGCGAAACCAGAACAGATAGGGGCACGGGCCAAGCTAGGAGAGGGGCACGGGCAGGGGAGTTTTCAAACACTTTCTAGGCGGTGTTGCACCGCCTGAAGGCGGAACTACAAACTGTCTCACATTTAACCATAACATTTCAAGGAGGATAAACACGAGTAATGAATCTACACAGGCCCAACGCCAATGAAGCTTTGCAGACCAAGAACCGTTCCCGAAGTGTTGCCCCCCAGTCCGGCATATGCAGCCGGTGCGTGGACGGGTGCAAGGGAAACTGCGATTTGTTCAAATCGACCTTCAGGGGAAGGGAGCTGCTTTACCCCACCCCCTTTGGAGAGATCACAGCCGGCGCGGACAAGGACTACCCGGTCGATTATTCCCATCTCAATATCATGGGGTACGCCATAGGTGCCGAGGGGATTGAGGCGGACCCGGATCATGCCACCTTTCCCAAGGTGAATACCGAGACATGGTATGGTGCGACCGAAAAGATCAAGATGAAGATTCCCATGTTCACCGGTGCGCTGGGCAGCACGGAAATTGCCCGCAAAAACTGGGAACACTTTTCGATCGGCGCGGCCATCACAGGGATCAGCCTGGTCTGCGGTGAGAATGTCTGCGGCATTGACCCGGAATTGCAGATTGGCAAGGACGGCAAGGTGGTCGAATCGCCCGAGATGCGGCGCAGGGTGGAGACCTATCGTCGCTACCATGGCGGGTACGGCGACATCATGGTTCAGATGAACGTGGAGGATACCCGCCTCGGTGTGGCCGAGTATGTCATTGACAAATTGGGCGTGGAGACCATTGAACTGAAATGGGGACAGGGTGCCAAGTGCATCGGCGGTGAGATCAAGGTGGATTCTTTGGAACGGGCCTTGGAACTGAGCAAGCGGGGCTATATTGTCACTCCTGAACCGGAAAAGGAGGCGAATCAGGCCGCGTTCAAGGATGGTGCGATCAAGGAGTTTGAGCGCCATTCCCGCGTGGGCTTCCTGGATCAGGACGCTTTCATGACGGAAGTTGACCGGGTCCGCAAGTTGGGCGCGAAACGGGTCACGCTCAAGACCGGCGCGTATCCGATGCGGGAACTGGCCATGGCGATCCGCTGGTCTTCCGACGCGAAGATTGACCTGCTCACCATTGACGGCGCGCCCGGTGGAACTGGCATGAGTCCGTGGCGGATGATGAGTGAATGGGGGATCCCCTCCATCTATCTGCATTCCATGGCGTATGAGCTGTGCAAGCGTCTGGCCAAGAAAGGCGCGTGGGTTCCGAACATCGCGTTTGCCGGCGGATTCTCTTCGGAAGATCACATCTTCAAGGCCATGGCCCTGGGCGCGCCGTATTGCAAGGCGGTCTGCATGGGCCGGGCATTGATGATTCCGGGAATGGTGGGGAAAAACATTGAGTGCTGGCTCAAAGGAGAGGACGGGGGACTGCCGACGTCGGTCTCAAAATACGGAACCACCAAAGAGGAGATATTCGTCTCCTACAAGAAACTCAAGGGCATCTATGGAGATGAGGTGGAAAAGTTTCCGCTGGGGGCCATCGGGCTTTATACCGCTTCGGAAAAGTTGCGGGTGGGTCTTCAGCAGCTCATGGCCGGGGCCCGGAAGTGGCGGACCCATCTGATCACCCGAAAGGATCTGGCCGCCCTGACTGAGGAGGCGGCCAAAGTCACCGGCATCCCCTATATCATGGATGCCTATCGCAAAGAGGCGTTGAGCATCATTGACCGTTGACAGAGTTGTCTGTTGCCGGTTGTTCCCTGAAGACGAAATTGGGTTTCGTATCCAGAACCCGGGTTTCCTTGTCACTGGCAACGGACGATGGCAACCTTCATGAAATAAAAAGCCTCCTCAGCTTTATGCTGATGAGGCTTTTTTTTGTCAACAACATCTGCGTGGATGAGGTGGACAACACACCATGTTGTGTCATGAAAACGGAACTGACAATCAGATCAGCGACTTCATGTCGCACCGCTGCAATCTGTTATGCCACCAATTTCTGCAAAAACACTTTAATATCATTGAGATCTTCTGAATTAAAATTAAAATAACCTTTTTGGCTGCAATTCCCAAACTTGGTACAAATTTGTTCATGCCAGCCAAAAAAGCATGCATTTTTGCCTTTGCCTCATTCTTCGGGAAATAACATTTGCAAGGGTCTTTCGATATATTTCCTTTCTCATGCTCCAAATTGTCATGTAAGCAAAATATATATGCATCCACACAAGCTGACACAGGATGATTGGCAACAGCCAAATTTTAATTCTATGTTTATCCCCAAAAAGGGGGATTTTTAACTTTTGGTTGATTTGGTTCACAGCATAGGCAAAAAGATAAGAGAACTGCGGTTAAATCAGAGAATGACCCAAGAGAAACTGGCCGAATATCTGGATGTCTCCATCCAACAGCTTCACAAATACGAGGCAGGAAAGAACCGAATTGCGATTGAGAAACTCGTGAAGCTCGCAAACAAATTCAGTGTGGACCTGAACTATTTTGCGGATGACATCATATGTGGGGAAGATAAAAATGCTTATGGATTGGTTCTCACAGGTGAGGAGGAGGACGTGATCAAAATTTACAGAAACATTCAGCCAGAAAAACTGAGGGAAACCTGGCTCACCATCGGCATAGAGCTGTCAAAATGTGCGATTGTGGATAGGGAAAGGTCTATTCAGTAGCGCTTTTTTTGTGTAAATTATAAATTACACAAAATGGCACCATGCGCGCTTGACAACCAACCCGAACAAGCATCAAGCATGAAACGTGAAACATCACTGATTCTAACGGATTTTGTGGTTTGAAGCCGTCTCTTGAACGCAGAGGCCGCAGAGGACGGCGTTTTCCCGACCGGCCGGAACCCTGTGTGAGGAAAGAGACCCGGCTTTTTCTGGCAGTCGGGGATTTCGCCTGTTTGGGAAAAAGCTTGCCCCGACGTTTTTTGTCGGGGTTTCCCGCCCTTCGCGACTTTTTGTCCGGCACACAGCAGGGAACCACAAAATCCGTTAGAACCAGAAACATCACTCGTCACGCATCCAATATAATTAAGGAGAGCTGACATGCAGGAAAAAACTGAAATGGACCATCGCCGCTTGCCCATCGCCCTTATTTATAAACCTCTCTGGGATCAAACACCGGCTTTCCGACAACCCTGAGGGTCCCCTCCTCGACTTTCTTGAAAAAGCAACTTTCATACCCGATGTGACATGCCGCGCCGACCTGCTCGACTTTCAGCAGGACCGTGTCATCATCACAATCGATTCGGATATCCTTCACATGTTGCACATGTCCGGAAGTCTTGCCCTTCACCCAGAGTTCTCGCCGTGATCGGCTGTAATAGGTGGCCATGCCGGTGGAAAGGGTGGCCTCCCATGCTTCCTTGTTCATAAACGCGAGCATCAGAACCTCTCCGGTCTGATAATCCTGAACAATGGCGGGAACCAGCCCCCCTGTCTTGTCAAAATCAAGTTCAATCATTTGGACTCCTTTTCTGAAACGTGAGGCGTGAAATGTGAGACGTGAAACGTGAATTCACCCATCACGCATCAGCTTTCCCCGTGATCTCCTGAATATCAATCCTTATAATCACTGTTCCCCTCAATGCGGCTTCCGAATATTCAAACTGCCGCACATCTGCCGAATATTGTCGCATGATGATATCCAAGGCGTTGCGCTTTGCGTCCGTATCTTCCACAAACGATGCCTCCCCGAACCCGATCACGCTCTTGTATGCCATTCCCCACTTACACGCCTTTTCAGCCGGCTTTGTCTCCTGCTCAATGTCAAACTCGAAACAGACCCTGTTGTTTTTTCTGAGCATGTCAATTTTTCTGCCCGCTTTCGCAGAATGAAAATAGAACGCATTTCCGTCATATCCGAAGCATAATGGGACCACATACGGATATCCCTCATCTGCCAGTCCCAGCCGGCAGACCCGTGACTTTCTGATGACGGATTCGATTTCGGCCCTGTCCGTCATCTCTTTCTCTTTTCTTCTCATCGCTTTCCTTGTCCCTGCCCTTGCCTTGGCGGCTTGGATTTGATCTTGGTTTCGGCCACTTCCTGAAGGGCGTATTTATAAGTTGAGGGAGTCCCCAAACAGTCTTGAAACTCATTTTGGGATGGATCCCCAGTCGTCCCTGCGGACTGGACAAATTGTGCATGCCCGACCCGGCAATGAATTGCCGGGCTATTTTCAGCAGTCCCCACGGGACTCGGGGGGCTTCTGTCAACTCACCCCGACAATGAATGGCCGGGCTATTCTCGGGACAATTCCAATGCGCCCCTTCCTGAATCGCTTGCCCGCTCCTGCCGGAACCTTGTCCCCGACGTCTTTTGTCGGGGACGAGCATTGTTAGGGTTCCTCAGTCGCAACGGGTCATGGGATTTCCACGCCCAAAACCAGCATGTCATCATTGAATTTGAATGTGGACAGATCTTCTCCGATATGTCCGATCATCTTTTCAAGGGGAAGCGGATGATATTTTTTTATGAGATGAGTCAGTCCCTCGGCACCCAGTTTCTCTTTTTTCCGGGTATGCTCATGTAAGCGATAGGCGTTGATCAGCCCGTCTGTGTGGAGAAACAGACGGTCTCCCGAAGCAATGGGAAACGTCACGTTTTCAAAGCCGACCTCATCAAAAATGCCGAGCACATCTCCCAACGCGACGATTGTCTCCGGATCCGGGGCTTCCTTCAACATTCTGATCATGGGCGGGTGTCCCGCGGCAACCAGTTCGACGGTCATGCTCTCCAAGTTCAGGCGGAGGAAGATGGCTGTCACCATCCGCTCATTTTTGCCGTTTTCGATGAGCTGCTTGTTGAGAAGGCGGAAGAAGGAATCTCCATCATTGCCGGTGCGGCAGTTTTCATCAAAGAAGGCCTTGATCAGAACCGTATGGTAAGACGCGCCCATATCATGTCCCGCGACATCGGCCATCAGAATGTCACAGCCGGCAGAGGTGTTCCGTATGTCCATGAAATCACCGCCAAGCTCCGCCAAGGGCCTGCGTTGGCAGGCCACCCGGACATTATATCCCCCCTCCCGAATGTGGATCAGATCTTGGTAAGCCCCGACCGCGGCGTCCATCTGCTTCCGGAGTCTTTCAAAATTGTGTATGTATGAATCAATTTGCCGGTCAAGCCTGATTTTCTCCTGAACCGTCCGCCTGCCATCTGCTGGTTCTGTCTGTTTCCTCTTTTTGAAGATCCGGTCAAGGCGGTCAAGCAGTTCCTGAGGCTCAAAGGGCTTGTCAATGTAATCCACACAGCCCCTGCGCATCAGTTCCACCACCAGCGTCTTGTCCCCGTAGCCGGTTATGGCGAGAACAGGCAGGGTTATCCCCTGCTTTTCCAGTTCATCAATCAGCTCCAATCCGGAGAGGCTCGGCATCTGAATGTCTGTTATCAGCAGATCAAGGGGTTGAGCGGTTTTTCTCAACTTTATGACCTTTTCCAGAGCCTTTCGCCCGTTTTCAGCAACCGTCACCCGATAACCGGACTTTCTGAGAATGATGCTCAGGGAAAGCCGGACATATTCCTCATCTTCCGCCACTAGTATGTGTTTGCCGGACATGGCTATTTTTTGCTCCTAACGTGATGCGTGACTCGTGATGCGTGACTCGTGATGCGTGACTCGTGATGCGTGACCCGTGATGCGTGACTCGTGATGCGTGATGCGTGACCCGTGATGCGTGAGACGTAGTAGGTATTCCAAGTTTTCACGCTTCACGCTTCACGCTTCACGTTTCACGCTTCACGTTCCGTGGCAAATGCCAATGCCATTTCAAACGCGGCTTGGGTGAATTTCAGAACCTGCTGGAATGCCTCGTCGGAGAGTTTTCTTGCCGAATCCCGGCTCCGGTAAATATTGATGAACTGCCGCTCCCGCTCAATGTGAATGGGTAGCCTCCCCACCCCCCAATCTTCCAGAACCGCCCATAGGTCAGGATTGTATGTCCGGGTGTATCGGATGATGAAAGGGAGGGGATCATGCCGCGCGAGCAATGCCGCAAGTCGCAAGACGAGTTCAAAGGAGAGGGTGGCGGTTCCGTTTTCCACCGCGGTCAGCAGGGACTGATCTGGCAATCGGAGGGATTGGCTCAGTTCCTTCACGGTCAGGCCAGCCACTTCCCGGATATCCCTTAATGAGGCCCCGGCTTCCTGCAACATTCTATCCTGTTCGGGGGAGGTGAATAGCGTTTTTCCCACTTTTGAAGGAATTTCACCGGTTTTTGAGGCAATTTTTGAGGCAGTTGACACCAGATTGAGCAATGTTTTGACAAGGGTGGTCTGCTTTCCCCCGGGATACAGGTTCAAAATCTCATCGAGAATGTCAGTGGAGGGGTTCCCGGGTGTGAGTTCTTCAGGCATGATCCGGGTTTTTTCCACAGCGTCTCCGTTTTTGGGATTTGTCATAATTTTTCCCCCTCTCCAAAGGTGACATCCTTCACATTCAACATCCTCCGCTTTTCAAAAAGCGTGAATGAGTCGGTGAAGGTTGTGGTTTCTCAGGGTTGGATTCCCATCTTTATTTCTTGCTCTTGATGGATTCCTTATACTTACTTAGAGATTCAGAAAATCCTTCAACTGCTTCTCCGCGTTCTCATATCCTTCCTGGAGCAACGTATATGCCTGGGGAAGGGAAAAATTCAGCAGGGAACGAAAGCCGAGGGGCCGGGCAGGCGAGACAATTCCCATCCTGATATTTCCAAGAGGCATGCAAGAGGACAGGGTGGCATACGAGCCGATGAGAAAATGTTCAAACGCGAGTTCCGCCGCCTGCATGATGGTCTGAGGCAATGGCCGCTCAAATGCGCCCACGGGAGAGAGCAGAACCACGATGATCTCCTCTGCCCCATATTCCCACGCGGGGATGATGGGCGCATTGGCCATCATCCCGCCGTCCCAGTAAGGTTCCCCGTCAATAAGCTGGTAGGGGAAGAAGACCGGCATCGCGCTTGAGGCCATGACATGGTCAATCGTAATGACGCTGTTGTCAAAGTATGCCAGTTGGGATGTCCGCAGGTTCACCGCGGTGATGACGATATTTGTCCTGCTCCTCCGTAGCGCGTCAATATCCATATGTTCCGCCAGAACCGCTCTCATGGCCCCTGTATCCATCAGGGGGCTGTATCTGCGCCGGCTCAGAAACGCCGAAAGAAATTTTGGCAACGTGACGCTGTACATCCTCTGGCGGTTATATGTGTTCCAGATATGAGCCAGCTCTGCCAAGCCCACACCGGAGCCGACCCCCACCGCGTTGATGGCCCCCACCGAGCTCCCGCAGATCAAATCAGGCTTCCAGTTCATCTCCTCCAGAAACTGCAACACCCCCACCTGAAAAGCCCCTCTGGCACCGCCGCCCGCAAGAATCAACGCACGTTTCATTTGGCTGTTGTCTGTGGGTCGTTGGTTGGGGGTCGTTGGTTGTTGTTCGTCGCTCTCCTGTTTCACGCGATCTGCTCCTTTTCATCCATTTGCTCGGATTGACAAATCGTTCGACGGCTCGTCTGAGCTCGCCGAAGTCTGAGCTCACGCCGAAGCCGAACCCGCCAAATGTCTCAGCCACTGCCCGGATCAAACATCAAACCAGATTTCATCATGCCACGCCAGTTCCCGCTGTTCGATGGTATTCAGAAAATATTCGATGTTGTTGATGGAGCGGAATCCTTCGTATCCCTCATAGATGAAATCCATGATTTTGCCCATGCCGAGAAGATGAGCGGCTGTGCGAACGGTTTTGAGGGAGACACCCACGATCCATACCTTGCTGAGACGGTGGAAGGCCCGGTTGACCCTGCTCACCAGCTTGACCTGATATATCCGCTGGTCATAATTGTCGAGTTGGCGATAGACATCCTGATATTGATCCATGGTCATATCCGGTCCCACGCCGTTCTCCATCATCTTTTCAAGCATCAGATCATCCAGGGCATCGGACAGCTCATGCAGCTCGATGACCATGGACACGGCCGACACCATTCCTTTATAAATCGCACCGTCCAGAAGTTTGTGAAGCTTTTTGATGCTGGCGTCCCGAAAGGAAAAATCCTCAGGCGCATACAGCTTCTCAAAGAAGAACTTTCCGATCTTCTCATATTCCGGATTCGCCTTGAGATCGGTGTAGGTCCCATTCAGGCGCCTTGATTGAAATTCCTGAATCGCTCGTTTCAGTTCTGCAAATTGCTTGTCTCTGTTCTGATCTTCTGTCATGGTCTGCCTGCAAAAATATGCTGTGTAGGACAAAAATTCGGGAATGGGCGAGAAACCCGACTTTTTCCCAAACGGCCGACCTCCGAACTGCAAAAAAAGCCGGGTTTCCTTCCTCAATCACTTTTTTTGTCCTGCACACAGAAAAATATGTTATTATCAGATTACTCGGCATCCTTCATTTTGCCTGAAAAGTGGTTCAGTTTGCAGTTCCGCCTTCAGGCGGTGCGAGACCGCCTAAAGGCGGAACTACAAACTGGAATGCCTGAAGGCTTGCCTGAAAAGTGGTTTACACCCAAGACCCCAGACCAAATTGTGTTTATCAGGAACCGAGATGATTGTAAAGTAAGAATGTGGCATCTATATGATGAAATTCAGAAAAATTTTCAATTTTGCTGTTGTTTGAATCCTCATTATAAGGTATAAAGAGTTTATGAACAAAAATTGGAAAATCCTGCAACCGGATATGCAGTCCGTCCGAAGTGTCTGCGAGAGCCTGAAATGCAGTCCCATCCTTGCGGCCATTCTGGTGAATCGTCATATCCTGTCCCAAGAGGACGCGTCCTATTTTTTCAGTGATTCCCTTCAAATGCTGAAACCGCCGTTTTCCATAAAGGACATGGATCCCGCGGTCCGCCGGATCCACACAGCCATCATGAAGAATGAGAGCATACTGATTTTTGGGGATTATGATGTGGATGGAATAACCGCGACAATCATCCTCCTTGAATTTTTGCAGAAGACCGGGGCAAATGTGTCGTACCATATCCCGCATCGGGTAAAAGAAGGATACAGCCTCCGGCCCTGTCATATTTCAGATTACGGCTTGGCGGACAGGGCCGACCTCATCATCACCGCGGACTGTGGATCCACAAGCCATGAGGCGGTGGAGATGGCCCGGGAAGCCGGAACCGATGTCATCATCACGGACCACCATAGCATCTCAGACCTGCCTCGGGCCGTGGCGGTGGTGAATCCGAAACGCCCGGACTGTACTGCTGGATTTGAACACCTTGCCGGCGTGGGCGTGGCCTTCTGCCTGCTGATCTGCCTTCGAAAACACCTGCGTGACAAAAAATTCTGGCAAAGCCGTCCCGAACCGAATCTGAAACAGCTTTGCAGCCTTGTGGCCCTTGGAACGGTCGCGGATGTGGTCCCCCTTGTGGATCAGAACCGGATCCTGACCAAGACCGGACTGGAAGTCATCAAGACCGGGGATCGTCCCGGAATCCGAGCACTGATCAAAGCCTGCGGGATCAGCAGCAACACGGCTGACACCGAGGCGATTCTCTTCAGGCTGGCCCCCCGGCTGAACGCGGCTGGCAGAATGGATCATGCCAAGATCGCTGTTGACCTTCTGACAACGAACGACTCCGAAACCGCGAGAGGGATTGCCGGTTCCCTCAACCTGATGAACCAGAAACGGCAGAGCATCGAAAAAAAGATGGTACAGGATATCCTTGAATATGTGGACCATCATCCGGACCTGTGTCGGGGGGTGTCTCTGGTCTTGTCGGATCCGGAATGGCATGAGGGGGTTCTCGGCATTGTCGCGTCCAAGATTGTGGAAAAATATTTTCGGCCCACCATACTGATCTCAACAAAGACTGGGATCGGAAAAGGCTCGGGCCGGAGCATTCCGGGCATTGATCTTCATGCAGGGCTTTCGGTGTGTGCCGATGATATGGAATACTTCGGCGGTCATGCCATGGCTGCGGGGCTGACCATAAAAAGGGATAACATCCCGCTGTTTCAGAAAAATTTTGAACAAGCCATCCGGAAAATGACGATGCCGAGCGACTTCGTGCAAACGGTCTCAGTTGATTATGAACTTGACCTGAATGACATTTCAAATGACCTCATTGATGAGTTGGAGACACTGGAGCCTTATGGGGAAGGGAACCCCGAACCGCTTTTTCTGGCCAGGAATGTGCGGGCCTCCTCTCCCAAAATTGTCGGCGACGGAAACCACAGGCAGATGACATTGAGGCAGGTTTCTGAGAACAGAACAGGCAAGGGGATAAAGGCCATTCAGTTCAATATCGATCCAGATATGCCTTTGAAGGACCATTTTTCACAGATTGCCTTCCGGTTGCGCTGGAACCGCTGGAACGGCAGAAAAATTGCACAGATTACGATTGTGGAAGAGCTGTAAGCTCAATTCGGTAGTTGCAACTTGCAACTCCAAATTTTCGCTTGCCAATCAACAGGATTGTCATTATCATGACAGGCATCTGCTGATCTTATCAAAAAGGGGAATTTCCATGGCAAAAGTATTCCGGCCAAGTTCATGTGAGTCAAATATCCTGTCAAAGATCGAATCCTCAAAAGAACATGCGCGGCGCAAAGCGATAAAGGCCATAAATGACCATATTGAGCCTTTGAGCAACTCGGTTGCCATGAAGCTTATTGAAGAAGAACTCGTGGAGACCACCAACAAAGACGGCCTTCAGGAACAGATCGGGAAATGTCTTGACAGCTTGAGCCATTTAGATGACTTTGAAGTCGATTACCAAGTGGCACCCGTAAGAAACATCGTGCAAGATCCACATATTGTCAGCCTTTATCTGACATCCTTTGTCATTGATCGTCTGATTAATTACAAAGATGTTGTGGACATATTCGGCTCTGATGAAGACATATATATTTGTATTAACAAACAAGTGGTAAAATATCTGCCATAGGTAACCCCATTTATAAAAAATAAGCTGATTAATAATGGATTTGGGGAGCCATGAACGTGAACGTGAACTTGAACTTGAACGTGAACTTATACTTGAACCTGAACCTGAACTTGTGCTTGAACTTGCCCGCAAATGAATGTTCATGTTCAAGTTCACGTTCTCGGACAGAGCGGGTTTCCTTGTCCTTTCAGGTCTGCTGAGTTTACACTTTGTCCCTGCTCGTGCCGGGCAGATACTTTTCCAACTTTTTTGAAGGATGCCAAAAACAACCTATCATCAAGATGTCATTCCCGCGCAAGCGGGAATTCACTGTGCCTGTCATTCCCGCGAACCCACTGTCATTCCCGCGTAAGCGGGAACCTGCTACACCACTTTGTAAGTTCGTACCCCTCGCTCGGCTCGGATTGGCACCGAGCCGCCGGATTTGGCAATCCGGCGGAAGGGGTGACGAACTTATGAATTGCTGTATGCCCGTCATTCCCGCGCAAGCGGGAATCCACTGTGCCTGTCATTCCCGCGAAAGCGGGAATCCACTGTGCCTGTCATTCCCGCGAAAGCGGGAACCCCACTGTGCCTGTCATTCCCGCGAAAGCGGGAACCCCCACTGTGCCTGTCATTCCCGCGAAAGCGGGAACCCACTGTGCCTGTCATTCCCGCGCAAGCGGGAATGACAGTTTTGGCAATAGTGGATCCCCGCTTTCGCGGGAATGACAGCTGAAGGTTCACATGGGTGAGATCCCATGATTGGTGGGTGTCAGCTGTCAACTGTCAAATCAAACACTTAAAACCGAGAGCTTGAAAAAAATGCGTCCTTCCTTTCATCCCGGGATGGTCAACGGCCCTTTTGATGATCCTGGCCTGTTCATCCCCTTTCTTTTTGAAAAACGTGCGTTCATGTTTGATCTGGGTGACATTCACATGCTCTCCCCCCGGAACATACTCAAGATCAGCCATGCATTTGTCACGCATACGCATATGGACCATTTTGCGGGGTTTGACAGATTGTTGCGCCTGCTCCTCGGCCGGGAAAAAATCATATCCCTATACGGTCCCGAGGGCTTTCTGAAAAATGTGGAGGGAAAGCTTGCCGGATACTCATGGAACCTTGTGGAAAATTACAGCAACCGGTTTGCATTCCATGTCACCGAGGTGCGTCCGGACCGCCTGATTTCAAGGCGATATCCATGCCGGAACCGATTCCGTCCCACCGAGGAGACTATCGTAAACGGATTCCCTGGCATTTTGCTGGAGGAACCCTCCTTGTCTGTTTCCACAGCCATTCTTGATCACGGCATTCCATGCCTCGGATTCAGCATCAGGGAACAGTTTCATGTCAACATCATAAAGGAGCGCGTGGTCGCTCTCGGGCTTGATGTGGGTCCCTGGCTCAGGGAGTTCAAACAGGCCCTGTTTGACGGCCAGGATCCCGATTCGACTTATGAGGTCCGACTGGGAAAAGGTGAAACACGGAGATTTGTTCTAAGAGAACTTGCTGAACAGATCGCCATGATCAGCCCGGGGCAGAAAATCACCTATATCACAGATGTTCTCTTCAGCGAACCGAATGCCGAAAAGATCATCGGACTTGCCGAAAATTCGGATCATCTGTTCATTGAGGCCGCGTTTCTTGAAAAAGAGAGAGAAACCGCCAAGGAGAAATGTCATCTCACGGCTCGACAGGCTGGCCAGCTCGCGGCCGGGGCACGGGTGAAACAGTTCACCCCTTTTCATTTCTCCCCGAGATACATGGGGATGCCCCATCTTTTGCAAAAAGAGGCCGAGGAAGCGTATGCTGAAATTCACCCTACGAAAAAAACTGCTCTTTTTTTCCGTGATCCTGGCGCTGATTCCGCTGGGAGTTGCTGGCAGAAGCCTGATTCGCATCACTCAGGATGAAGTGAAGAGCTTCCTCAACGATGAACTGATTGTCACCGCGGATCAGATCGCCCAAGAGATTGACAGTCTTCATACCCATACATGGCTGGCCCCGTTGCTGATGATGAAGCGGGTGCTTGAAAATGAGGATCTGGGATCATCGGAAAAACTATCCATTCTGACCAATATAAGAGACGTCGCGGACATCGTCTCCTTGCAGGTCAGCATTGAAGGGAGCTCCAGCCCCATCCTGATCACCCAGGACAAATTCACGGCCCGCCTGGTGAGTGCAGGTGTCAGCGACCCCTCCGCCCTTCTGTCATTGACGCCCGAACAGATCAGCGATATTCAAAACATGGAAAAGATGGACCGTTCCCTGGTGCTGATGTGGAAACGGGACGGCATCTTCAACCAGGGCCCTGAATATATTCCTGAGATTGACTGCCGGTTGCTCTCCATCGTCATTCCCCTAAAAGAGATTGCCGGCCGGAAAGCGGTATTGTCGTCGAAAATCAACCTGAAACGGGTCAGGGAGACGATGGAACGCCATCCTTTCCACAAGAACGGAAACATCATGCTGATCAACCGTCTCGGAGACTCTCTGTTTCACCTGAGCCGATCCGATGTCAGGGATTATGAGATTGTCAAGGCCACCCGGGAATTGTTGAACGCGGGGATCGGAACCACCGGTGTGGCCCCTTATGTTCGTCCTTCAGGGAAAAAAATGCTGGCTGGTTACACCTTTCCCTCAAATTTTGATTGGGTGGTGATCGTGGAGAAGGATGAGTCAAAGGCCTATCTCGCGGTCAGCAAGATGGTGGAGAATCTATTCATGATGGCCCTGACGGGTCTGGTGATCGCGGTTGCCGGAGCCATCCTCTTTTCAAATCGCATTGGCCGCCCCATCCTCGAAATCGGAAGCATCGCCCAGCGCGTGGGTCGGGGGGATTTCACCGCCCGGGTCAGGCCACGGCGTTCCCGGGATGAGATCAGCGAGCTCGGGGAACGGATCAATGAAATGATTGAGGGGCTATATGAACGGCTTCAGTTGCAGAAATTTGTCTCAGACCAGACCATCCACGCGATCAAACAGGCGGATGACGGCATCCGTCTGGGCGGGGAACGCAGAACCGCAACCGTGCTTTTCTCTGACATTCGGGGATTCACCGCATTTTCAGAGAGATATGAGCCTGAGACGGTGATCAAGATGCTCAACACCTATCTGCGTTCCCAGGCGCAAATCGTCCGTGTGCATAACGGCGATATTGACAAATATGTGGGGGACGAGCTGATCGCCGTGTTTCAGGAGCATGACATGGCCGAGAATGCCGTCCGTTGCTCGGTGGAAATCCATCAGGCCATTGAGCGATTGAATGAAGTTTATCCCGAGTGGTGCATCCGGGTGGGGATCGGCATCAACACCGGTGAGATGATCATGGGGGCCATGGGGAGCGAGGAGCGAATGGATTACACGATTCTGGGCAAACATGTGAATCTGGCCTCCCGCCTATGTTCCCACGCGGGTCCCGGAGAGACGATTCTGTCGGAAAGCACATATCACCATATCCGTCATCCGGACAGCCTGAACATCACCAAGGAAGATCCGATTCAGGTCAAGGGGAAATCAGGATGGGTTCAGATTTGCAAGGTGAAATTTGAGACGTGAGGCGACTTTCCTGCAAAGGCAGATTTTCTTCTCCCGATATGTGCGAATCGGGACAGAAACTTGACTCTTCTATTTTCCATGCCAGATTTTTATAAAGGCAACAACTTGCTCATCAACTTGTATAATTCAGTTCCTATTTTATGAGGATACTGCGGGTCCTTTGGCGAGCATCCGCCAAGTCTTCGGGCGCTTTCAATAGCTTTGCGAATGTGGATAAACTCTGTCAATTTGTCATAAAGTTGTGATGAGTAGTTGTTGTTAGTGTGTATATGCACAAACAACTCCTTACACTTTTTGGGACGCTTTTTTATGAGAAGAGCCTCAATGCAATCTTTGATGCTTCTGTTTTCGTCCAGTCTCCCGCCAGTTTTATCATAAACAATATCTTTGCAGTCATCAAACAATATCTCCCTGATGGAAAGTCTCTCTATTCCAAGGTCAAAAGGTCTCAGCAACTCGCCGAATCTGCGCTCCTCCGTTCTGATCAAAAGTGGCAACGTGGCAACTCTCGAATGTGGAAATATGATGGTCAGCACATCATCAAACCATTTGTATGCAAAATCAAAATGCCTGATCTTTCTTTCCCTTGTGTTTGTCAGAAAAAGGAGGTTCTCCCTCGTGCTTTCAGCCTCATAGCCAAGACGAGCCTTCTCTTTGTCATCGATTTTTTGAAGGATTGAGTGGGAGAAATTGAATTTGATATCATCGCCAGTTCTTTCGTAAATGGGATCATCCTTTTCAAGTGTCACTTCAAAAAGCCATTCTTCATGAACTTTGCGTTTGTTTGTGACAAAACCATACGCATATTGCCTTCCGTTGCATGTGAACTCAAACTCGAATCGGGACGGTTCTTTCAGTCTGTCGGGGTTCGACAATTTGAAAGGGATTGTCCCGATGTTTTTGTTCTTCTCCACGCCCTCAACAATGAAATCCTTTGCAAATTCCATGACCCGGATCAGGTTTGACTTGCCTGACGCGTTTGCGCCGTAAATGATGGATGCCCGGAGCAAGCTTGCCAAAGAATCGTTGTTCGCGCAAAGCATATGATGCTTGTGCCGATCTTCAGCAGATGCGATCATATTAAATTCTGTTCTTCTGTTGAATGAGAGAAAATTCTCCACTGTGAATCTTATAAACATCGGTCACTCCTTTATTGCAAGGTCATATCAGACGTTTTCCAAGAATGAACCCCGTTTTAGTTCGCCTTTGGGCGGTGCGGCACCGCCCAAAGGCGGAACAAACTGTCGCAGAGGCGCAACGGACGCGGAGGTTCGGGTTCCTTGCCGGCAGGAGACCGTGGAATTCGGACGGGACTCTGCGTTGAGGGAAACTTCCTCAAACCATGAAATCAGTCAGAATCCTGCGGGAGCCGAAATTGCTCAGTCAGTTCTGGACATGAAACTCGTGTCTGATGTACCGGTTGTCCAAGATCGTGGTGCCGATTTCGTCATAAATCTCGTCGCCGAAAAAGTCGGAATAGACTTCAATCTCGGGGACCGACACATGAAAAAAGTTCACGTCCACCCTTCCGCTCGCGTCGAACCAGATTTTGACGAACAGATCTGGGTTGTCTGGGCTTCCCCACGTCACCTCGTCGGGGCTGGCGTAGAAGTGTCCCCATAGGACGTGGTGCCCGTCGGCGGTCATCTCCTCGCCGCCTCTGCTCCATCGGGCGGTGAGGGGGCCCCTTTCACGAGTCTGAATCACCGCGCTGACATGCAGATCGTTCATGGCATAATATCCGGGCGGGTTTCCCTGGGGCGGTTCCAGATCAGGCGGGAGGCCGTCCTCATCACGCGCCTCCATGAAATGGCCGCCATCCTCATGATATTGGCGGATGTATCTTCTCGTCAAGGTCGTGACGCCGTGGGTGTCCGGGGTTCCGTCATACGGATAGTCTGACCAGACCTCAATATCCGGAACCGACACATGGAAGAAGTTGACATCCAGACGCCCGTTGCGGTCAAACCAGATCTTGACGAACAGATCCGGGTTCTGCCTGCTTCCCCAGTTGACATCATCCGGATCCGCATGGAAATACCCCCATGTCACCTTGTCCCCTGCCTCGGTCCGATCCTCCCCCCGCTTTTCCCAGACCGCTTCAATGGGCCCTTTCTTCTCGGTGTTGATGACCGCCCGGATCCAGAGATCATCCGAAGGAAGCAGATAGCCCGTTCCCTGCCCCATCATGCTTAACGGCAAGGTCAGCAGAGGCGTGGCCGGATCATCCGAAACAATGTCAATGGATGCGTTTTTCCCGCCGGCCGAAGTGGGGGAGAAGGTGACATCAAACGTGCCAGTCTCCGAAGGTTCCAAAGTCCGGGCGGAGCAGTCATCGTTTTCGATGATGAAGTCAGACGGGTCCCCGCCTCCGAGGGAGAGGCGTTCTATCGCAAGTGGCTTATCCCCCGAATTGGCCACGGTAAAGGTCCGGGAGGCTGACGAGCCAATATCGGTGACAGACGGGTTCAGCCAAAGCTGATAAATCTGGTTGTTCTCGTCATCCGAAACCCATAAGTATTCACCGTCATACGCGATGCCTTTTGGTTTTTCCACAAGCGCGTCAAACGAGAGAATGACATCTCCCGACGTACTTAATTTGTAAATCCTCTCGGTGTCGGGATCGGTATGCCACAGATAGGTTCCGTCGTAAGCCAGACCGGTGGGATTGGGTCCGGGAGAATCAAAAGACGCGATGATGTTTCCAGAGGTGTCCAGTTTGTGGATGGTCTGTACTCCAAATTCGGAGGCCCACAGATATGTCCCGTCGTATGCCAGCCCGGCAAAGGTTTTGCCAGGAAAGTCAAAGGAGGCGATTCGGTTTCCGGAGGTGCCCATCTCGGTGATTCTCCCGTTGCCAATCTCAGAAACCCACAGGTCGGTTCCGTCATACGCCAAGCCCGCAAGACCAAAGGGAGATTCGCCCGGATAGCCCAACGGATCCCCGATTTTGTTGCCATCGGCATTCATTTTATAAATTTTCTTCTCCACTGCGTCAAGGGTCCACAGATCGGTTCCGTCATACGCCAAGCCAAAAGGGGACAAGCCGGGCGTGTTGAAGGATACGAAGATCGTGAGCGGGTCCGAGAAAGATGGGGGAGATACGGAAATTTCAGGTTTGTGGCAGTGGTACTCGCCATCTTCAAGCCCCCATTCCTCACAGTTGGTTTCGCAAATATGACACCCTGTCTCGTCCGTATCTCCAGAGTGTGCGCCGGCAGGATGGGACATCAGCAAAACCGAAGCCATGGCCAACATGATGATAAAACACAATTTTTTTTTCATAAATTCTCCTATGTAAATCAAGTTTAAGAGTTTTTGAGTTTAAAGAGTTTAATGAGTTGGTGAGTTGTTTCTGTAGGGTTCGGGTTTGTTTGTTTCCGCCATGTCGGCTTTTGCCGTTTTTGTGTGTCGATTGTTGATGTGGCGAAAATTTTTGTCCGCCTTTTTGGCAGACAACTTTTGTCTCATGCCTCAAATCCAACACAAACCTGTCGTT
>JAOZRQ010000677.1 GCA_029940115.1 Desulfobacterales bacterium | reverse complement strand
AACATCAAGCATCCAACATCAAGCATCCAACATCAAGCATCCAACATCAAGCATCAAACATCAAGCATCCAACATCCAGCATCACGCCACCCAGTCCAATGTCCTCTCCACCGCCTTCTTCCATTCTTGGCATCCCTTCGCTCTGGCGCTCTGCGACATAGCCGGCTCCCAGGTCTTATCCACCGCCCAGTTCTGCCGCAATTCCGAGAGTCCGGACCAGAACCCGACCGCAAGCCCGGCCGCGTATGCTGCACCGAGTGCGGTGGTCTCGGCAACCTGGGGCCGGATCACAGAGACATTGAGAATATCAGCTTGGAACTGCATGAGCAGATCATTGTGAACCATGCCGCCATCGACTTTCAATTGACTCAGTTCAACGCCGGAGTCCTTGTTCATCGCCTCGACGATGTCCCGGGTCTGATACGCGGCAGACTCAAGCACGGCTCGGGCAAGATGGCCCTTGTTTGCGTACCGGGTCAGGCCGACGATCACGCCCCGGGCGTCTGGACGCCAATAGGGTGCGAAAAGCCCGGAGAAGGCGGGGACAAAACAGATGCCCCCGTTGTTCGCCACTGATTTCGCGAGTTCCTCAATATCCGGGGCCGCCTGAATCAGTCCCAAGTTGTCCCGGATCCATTGGACCAGCGCGCCGGCGATGGCAATGGACCCTTCGAGACAATAGACCGGCTTCTCATCGTTGAACCGGTACCCGAGGGTGGTCAGCAACCCATGCCTTGACGGGACCGGGGATGTCCCGGTGTTCAGCAGGAGGAAACAGCCGGTGCCGTAAGTGTTCTTAGCCTCTCCGGTCTCGAAGCAGGTCTGACCCACCAGCGCGGCCTGCTGGTCCCCGAGTGCGGCGCAGACCGGGATCCGAGCCTTCAAGGGTCCCTCCTCTGTTGTGGGCCCCCAAGTTTTCGTATCACTGGACGGGACGATCCGGGGAAGTCCCGGTCGGGGGATATTCAGAATGTTCAGTATCTCGTCATCCCATTCAAGGGTCTTCAGATCCATGAGCAGGGTGCGACTGGCATTGGTCACGTCCGAAACATGCGCGCCACCTCTGGGGCCTCCGGTCAGCCACCATATCACCCAAGTTTCCATGGTCCCGAAAAGTGCATCCCCCTTCTGAGCCGCTTTCCTGGCCTCGGGAACGGTGTCCAGTATCCATTTTATCTTCGGGCCGGAGAAGTAGGTGGCCACCGGCAAGCCGGTCTTCTCCCGAAACCGGTCTTGCCCCCCCTCGTTGATCAGCTCCTTGCATATATCATTGGTGCGGGTGCATTGCCAGACCACCGCGTTGCAAAAGGGCTTGCCTGTGGCTTTGTCCCATACCACAGTGGTCTCCCGCTGGTTGGTGATCCCGATGGCGGCCAAGTCCGACCCGGAAAGGCCGGCTTTGGCCAATGCCCCACGGATCACCTCCTCGGTATTCTGCCATATCTCCGCAGGATCATGTTCCACCCAGCCCGGTTTCGGAAAGATCTGTTCATGTTCCTTCTGATCCAGAGTCACGATCCGCCCGTCATGGTCGAATATGATGAAACGGGTGCTGGTGGTTCCTTGATCAATTGCACCGATGTATTTGGTCATTGTTCTCTCCTTGTTCGTCATTGTCCCCAGTTCGTAGTTCCGCCTTTAATCAAATCATTTGTTTGACATTTTGTGAGCATAAGTGTAAACTTGAAAATTGATGTTCGTACCAGTGCCCTTTCCCAATGCCGGGCAGGGAATCCCCAACCAGCAAATGGAGGTGCCCTGCCGGACAGGAACAGAGGCATGGGACAAGCGTACACCCAAAAATGAAGGATACCATATTTTCATACGATGTGAAAGCAAATTTTTCGACCTGTGCGGTCAGCCTCCGGCCAAAGGTCCGGCCTCAGGGACGGGCGCATTCACAAGTTGGGGGATCGTTCTTTCATTGCTCACCCCGGCAATGAATTGCCGGGCTATTTTCAGCAGTCCCTACGGGACTCCCCCAACTCATAAATACGCCTCAGGTCGAAATTTTTCCAAGGAGGGATCAGAAAAAATGTCCGACATCCACCAACAGACCGTGATATGTCTGCCGACTTACAATGAACTTGAGAATCTTCCCCGAATCACCACGGTCATTCTGGAGACCCTGCCCCAAGCCTCAATCTTGGTCATTGACGACAACTCCCCTGACGGCACGGGTGACCTCGCGGAGCAGATGGCCATGGGGACCTCCCGAATATCCGTTCTGCGTCGTGCCCGGAAAGAGGGTCTGGGCCGGGCGTACCTCAATGCCTTCCGCATTCTCCTAGACCGACCCGATGTGGCCCTGATCGTGCAGATGGACGCGGACTTCTCCCATCCCCCGGCCCGGCTTCCCCAAATGATTCAGGCGGCTGAACAGGCGGATCTGGTCATCGGGTCCCGTTATGTTCCCGGAGGCGGCATACGGAACTGGGGCATTCACAGACGCCTGATCAGCCGTTTCGGGTCACTCTATGCCCGCGTCTGGCTGAGTTTGCCCGTGCGAGACCTTACCGGCGGGTTCAAGGTGTGGCGGCGGGAGATGCTTGGGAAGGTCCTGCAATATCCGATCATAGGGGGCGGGTATGTGTTTCAGGCGGAGACGACATTTCTCGCCTCCCGTCTGGGAGGCCGCGTCACAGAAATGCCCATCATGTTCACAGACCGGGAGATGGGGATAAGCAAAATGAGCGCCGGCATCGCGTTTGAGGCGTCTTGGCGAGTGCCGCTCATCCGCTGGAAAAATAGGGATGTGAAACGTGATGCGTGATGCGTGATGCCATGTGTCATCGGCAAAGGCGGCGTCATGGACCCTCCCATGCAACAGTCTGAAGGATGGCAAGGAGTTCCGCCGCATCCTGCCTGCTGATGATGGTGACGTCACTCGCATAGTGTCCGTCATCCGGCACGATCCGGACCTCGTAATCCGCTCCGTACGCCACAAGCCGACCATCCTGACATGACTCGTCTGGCAACCCTCCAGTCATCTCGATGCTTTCGCTCTGGGATGGGGGGTCCTTATGCAGGGACCGGGCAACATGCGGGGGAGTGGGGATATTTTTATCGAGAGTGAAAAGTTGAAAGTGAAAGGGCTTCCTTACGATTTGGGGAGTCAGCACTCATGGTTGGCACATTACAAACTCAGCCGTTTGAAGAGCCTTTCCGGGATTGAGCGAACCAAAAACATAATCAGTTTCCAGAACCATTTTGTATAAACAATGTCCTCAGATTTTTTATATGCTCTGTATATATCCTCAGCCACTTCAGCAGGTTCTGCGATGAGT
>JAOZRQ010000676.1 GCA_029940115.1 Desulfobacterales bacterium | reverse complement strand
TCCCGGAGGGACTTGTGAGAACAGCCCGGCAATTCGTTCGACGACTCGACTGAGCTCGCCGAAGTCTCACGCCGAAGCATTGCCGGGGTCGGGCATGCACAATCTGTCCAGTCCCGCAGGGACGACTGGGGATCCATCCCAAAATGGGTTTCCAGACTGTTTGGGGACTCCCCCAACTTATAAATACGCCCTCCGCCACAGGAAATATCTGCTTGACAGGTTTCCTGAAATCTGTCAGAAAGGTCATTATGTTAGGGTTCATGCCCGGACCACCTATTTTCGCCATTGACCTGCATCAGAGACCGGTCTCTTGGCCAAGATGATGTGGTGCTGACAAAAATTCAGACAAAATCAGCAGATCGAAAAGTTCTGTCTAAGGCGGTGGATTCCGGGTCAAACCTGACATTTTTCATCAGGGAATCGGAAAATCATGAAGTGATTTTCCGATTTTTCCCGGAATGACACGCTTGGTGATCCTGAATTGCTGTGTACAGGACAAAAAAAATGATTGGGGAAAGAAACCCGGCTTTTTCCTGCAGTTGGGGAGTCGGCCCGTCTGGGAAAAAGCCGGGTTTCTCGCCCATTCCCGACTTTTTGTCCTGTACACATCCTGAATTGACAAAAAAGTTTTCGCTCTGCTGAAAGTGAGAGGAATGCCATGACAACACAATTCATTCCCATCGTGTGCCCATACTGCGGCGTGGGCTGCAATCTCGAACTCTCCGCGGATGAGAGGGGGATGCCTGTCAAAAGCGGCTGCTCCGGTCGAAATGAGGATCTGAACGGCCAGTATGTCTGCGTCAAAGGGATCTCCATACATGAGATGCTGACCAGTGGGGATCGGCTTGCCGAACCGATGATTCGCAAAGGCGGCCGCCTTGAGGCCGTCTCCTGGGAGGATGCGATTGACCATACGGCCGGGGGGCTGAGGGAAATCATCAGCAGGCATGGCCCCGAGAGTGTCGGGATGCTCTGCTCCGGCAAGATCCTCAACGAGGAGGCGTATCTCTCCCAGAAACTCCAGCGCGCGGTCATCGGCAACAACATCATAGACAATTGTGCGCGACTCTGTCACGGCCCGTCCGAGGTTGCCCTCAGAAAGCAGCTCGGGTTCGGTGCGGTCAGCACCTTCCTGGATGACTTTGACGCGGCCGACACGTTTATCATCGTGGGGGCCAACACCCTCGCCACCTATCCGGTGATATGGATGCGGCTCCGAAAACGGGCAAAAAAGGGGGATGTGAACCTTGTCCTGGCGGATCCCAGAACCACGGGCCTGGCAAAGTTCTCCAAAGTCCACCTGAAACCGAAACCGGGGACCGACATATACTGGCTCAATGCGCTGGCAAAGATCATCCATGAGAGGGGATGGCACGACAAGGCCTTCTGCAAGGCGCATACCATCGGGTTTGGCGCGTATGTGAAATCCCTTGAGGCTTTCGATGTTGACAACGCATGCACAAGAGCGGGTGTGTCGCGCGAGGACCTGGCGCGCGTGGCGGAGCTGATCCGAGGAAAACGGACCATCCACATATGGGGGATGGGCCTGACGCAACATGCCCGGGGAACGGACAATGTCTCAGCTTTGGTCAACCTTGCCCTTCTCACCGGGAATGTCGGCAAGCAGGGGTGCGGGGTGTCGCCACTGAGGGGACAGAACAACGTGCAGGGCGCGAGTGACATGGGCGCGTTGCCCAACGTGCTCCCTGGGCATATGCATCTGGGGGACGAGGCGGCTCGGATACACCTGGGGGCGATATGGAACGCCACCCTGTCGGCAAAGCCGGGCCTGACCGCGCCGGAGATGATCCACAACATCGCGGATGAGAATATCCGCGCCCTCTGGGTGGTGGGGGAGAACCCGGTCATGTCCGAGCCGCACTCGACCTTTGTCTCCTGGATGATGCAACGTCTGGACCTGCTGATTGTGCAAGACATCTTTCCCACCGAGACGGCCAAGTTCGCCCACATCGTTCTCCCGGCCGCGGCCGTGGGAGAAAAGGAGGGGACCTTCACCAACTCGGCACGACGAATCCAGTTCACCGCCGGGGGGCTGACGCGTCCGGGCCAAGCCAAGCCGGATTGGCAGATCCTCCAAGATGTGGCCCGGGCCATGGGCCACGACTGGAACTATGGCTCGGCTGAGGAGATATGGGAGGAGATCCGACAGGCGATTCCGATATACAGCGGTGCCTCTTACAGGAGGCTGAAGGGTTCCCACGGCATCTTCTGGCCCTGTTACGACGAATCCCATCCCGGAACTCCCCGCCTCTATCAGGACGGATTTGCGTTCAGGGACAGGCGGGCCCGATTCATTCCCTGCTCCCCTCCGGAACATCTGATGGAAGCGACCGAGGATTACCCGTATGTGCTCATCACGGGCCGCCTCATCGGTCATTTCAACACCGGCGAGATGTCCCGACGATCCGCACGGCTGATGAAGGGCACCCCCGAATCCTTCGTGGAGATGTATGTCGGGGATGCGGAAAGGGAGGAGCTCTCCGACGGCGATTCGGTTCGTGTGACCAGTCCCTACGGCGCGGTCACATCGAAACTGAAGATCAGCAAAAGCCTGTCAAAGGGATACCTCTTCGCGCCGAACCACTTCAATCAGCCCAATTTCAACGCGCTGATGAGTTCGGTCCCGCTGGATCCCCAAGCCAAAATGCCGGCCCTGAAGGTCGTTCCGGTGAACATTGTGCGTGAGAAGTGAGGCGTGAGGCGTGAAACGTGAGGCGTGAGACGTGAGGCGTGAGGCGTGAAACGTGAGGCGTGAAACGTGAGGCGTGAGGCGTGAAATTGTCTCGGTGATTCCGATGCTCCTGGTTCTAACGGATTTTGTGGTTTCCGACACGGGCTGGGAATTGTGATCCGCGGATGAACGCGGACGGCCTGTGTGCCGGGGCCCATCCGCGTCCATCCGCGGTCTGTCCCTCCCGTTCCGGACCGGCCTTCAGGATCGTGACCGTCTGAGATCACATGCAACCACAAAATCCGTTAGAATCAGCGATGTTCGATGAAAGGACTCGGAAGGGATGTCAGCTAAACAAAAATCCTTGAATCCTTGAATCAGGGTTCCAATCCTTGGACATGACCCCCGGACTCGACCTTTTACACGGACAGCCTGCGGATCATGAGGGGATATACATTTCTTCATGCGGATATCCCTGTTTTGAGGGAGATGGAAAGGCGTCTGTTTGAGCATTGAGAGGCGGAAAGGCCGGGGGATCAATCCCCGAGACTTCGGCGTGAGACTTCGGCGTGAGCTCAGACTTCGGCGAGCTCAGACTTCGG
>JAOZRQ010000167.1 GCA_029940115.1 Desulfobacterales bacterium | reverse complement strand
TCACGCCTCACGTTTCACGCCTCACGTTTCACGCCTCACGTTTCACGCCTCACGCTTCACGTTTCACGTTTGCAAGCGTGAAGGAGAAAACTCATGAAAATGATTTCTGTTTTCAACAATAAGGGTGGAGTGGGCAAAACCACATTGGCCTACCATTTGGCACATATTCTTGCCGAAATGGGGAAAAAGTTGCTGGTCTTGGATTTGGATTCGCAGTGCAATATGAGTTTATATGGCATGAAGGAGGAGGAACTGGAAAGTGTCTGGAAAGGGGAGGACACAGTAATTGACAATGGCTTTGATTCTGCCAAACAGCAAATGAAAGAATGCGATTTCAGCAATCTGTTTGAAACCACTCGATCAATGCATTTCATCTTGAAATCCGTGGAAGAGGGCATCTCAGATTTTCCGGAATTGCCTCCCCCTTTTGAAGTCACCCCCAATCTGCATCTGATTCCCGGCCGATTGACACTGTTCATGTATGAGAACAAAATTGCCCAACGCTGGAATGGCATGTTTCTTGGAGAGTCATTGTCCATCAGAACCGTCACAAGGTGGCAGAGTCGTATGCTGAACAGAAAGGTTATGACTTTGTCATTGTTGACACATCCCCCAGTCTCGGAGTGTTGAACAAGGTCATCGTCTCCACGGTGGACGGCTTCATCATCCCCTGCCTTCCAGACATGTTTTCCCTATATGGAATAAAAAATATGGGGAAAGCGCTGACCCAATGGCAGAGAGACTTTGAAATCTGCTATTCCATCATCACCCCTGATAAACGGAAAGAGTTTCCCTCAAAATTTGCCAGATTCTTGGGATATACCATTTATAATGCCAAAAGGAGAGCCGACAGCCCCAACGACTGGAAGTTGGCGAAGGCGCATTATAATCATGCCCAACAGATTCCTTTTAGGATCAAGAAACACATTGATGAGAAGGTGCGGGAACATCTCTCGGAAGAAATGGTCATAACACCCATTGGAAATGATGCTGTCATGCACACCCATAATACGCCTACAAACATGGCACAGAAATATAGAAAACCCATATGGGGCCTGACTGCTTGTGACAACTTGGAAAGTACTGATAAACCCACTATAATGGGAAATCGTCAAGCCTATGAGAGCACCAAGGAAAAATATGAAAAATTCGCCGAGGATTTTTTGGAAAGGATTGCCACTCTGAATGATTGGTGAAAATGAGACCATTCAATTTGAACATGGGTTGGGTGATCAGTTCGTTGTCATTTTCCATGTTGTCAAAACTCCAAGATGTAAAAGTGTAAATCAGCGGATCTGAAAGTTCGGCCAGTGCTCGGTTCGGATTGACAAACCCGAACCATTTCCCCCCGAATTTGTCAATCCGCCAAGAGCGTGGAGAGAAAAAGCTCGGCCAGCGCTCGGTTCGGATTGACAAATCCGAACCATTTCCCGCCGGATTTGGCAATCCGCCAAGAGCGTGGAGGAAAAAAGCTCGGCCAACGCTCGGTTCGGATTGACAAATCCGAACCATCAGCTCACGCTTTTTTCTTGTCCTGCCGGGCAAGTGTAAACTGAGAGATGAAGGATGCCAATAAAGATAAAGGGCTTGACTAATTCTGAATAATAGTTCAAAAATAATCATTCACTCGGACACATTCAACTCAATAATCGGTGGTTATGCCCTTTGGAGAACAAATCATGTTTGATTGGCTTCGCAAAAAGAGGCTCACGCAAGAAGAGGAAGAACGCATTGAAGATGAATGGTATGAAAAAAAGAGCGCATTGATGGAGAGAATCCTCGGCAAGGAACATGACATGGTAATGCATGCCATAATTCCGTATGAAATCGGCGGATCGCTTGATTTGCATTACTATCCGAACAGTGTGAAGGTTGACAAATTGTCAATCCGGCGGGAGCATGGGAGCGGCCATGACATCGCCCAGCGACGACACATGCATGGATGAAAATCCAAGCTGGAGATTCCGGACACTCCCATTTGCAGCTCGTGGCTGATTGAAAGAATGCCCGACCTGCCGACGAGGATGCCTGCACCATGGGGGATGACGAATGTCAACAACCTTCTTTCCGGGGAAACGACACTTTGTTTGACATTTTGAGTTTTCCCTGACAGCAAGGGGGTTGACACCGAATGGAGGCCCGTAGGGCCGACATGTTTGTAGGGCCGACATGTTTGTAGCTCCCCAGCCTTTTCCGTGCAAATTGCGAGACAATGGAATGAGTCAATCCGTGCAATCCGTGTGATCTGTCTAATCCGCGGTTCAAACTGTGAGGCGGTTTAAGACGCAAAAAAGGCTATTCAGTTTTGTCAGGTTAAAAGACAACGAATCTTGAGCCATCAAAGGTTGAAAGGCAACAAAACCGCACTCCTTGGGTTGAGCTCTTTTTGATGCCAAAAGGATTGATGGACAAAAGTTCTTTGCCAAAAACCCGGACCCTTAACCCTTAGCCCAAAAACATTTTCGTTCAAGCGGCACAATCTATTGACAATGCTCAATGGCATCATGGCATGACGTTTTGCCAGACAAATTGACCCTGGAGGAGGAACAATGGCTGGAACATCGCCGGAACCTTTGACCGCGGAATATCTGGATATCAGTCACATCATCACCGAGGATGACACGCCTGTGGACAACATATTCTCTGAAAAGCAGCAACGCCTGCTCGCCGAATCCCTGAACAGCTCCTGGAAGCCGGGCCGGCCCTTTCTCGCGGCCGCCGATGTCGGCATTTTCCATTCCCCGAACCAACCGCCGATTGTCCCGGACATGTTTCTGAGTCTGGACGTTCAGGTGGGCGATGACATGTGGGAGCAAAAAAACCGTTCCTATTTCATATGGGAGTTCGGAAAGCCCCCGGACATCGTTGTGGAGATCGTCTCAAACACCAAGGGGAGGGAGACTGGCAGGAAGTTTCGGATTTATGAGCGGATCGGGGTTCTCTTTTACATCATTTTCGACCCCCAGCGACTCGTCCAGAAAGATCCATTGCGGGTGTTTCAACTCTCCGCGGGACGGTACATTCCGAACATCGGCCGTCTGCTGGGGCGGACAGGCATCGGGGCGATCCTGTGGGATGGCGTCTTCGAGGAGAAGCGCAACCACTGGCTGAGGTGGCTTGATCACCGGGGAAACCTCATTCCCACAGGACGAGAGCGGGCCGAAGCCGAACGGGAACGGGCCGAACAGACTGAAAGAGAGCTGGCCCGGGAAAGAGAAAAAGCCGAACGCCTAATGGCGAAACTCAGGGCGTTGGGGATATCTCCTGAAGACTGAAGAAACCCGGCTTTCAAAAAGTCGCCCACAAAGAAACCCGAATCGGCCCATTCGGGAAAAAGCCGGGTTTCTTGCCCACAGACCAATGAGGACAAAAAAATGGAATTTGAATCTGTCATCGGGCTTGAGGTTCATGCCCAGTTGAAAACAAAGACAAAAATATTCTGCAACTGTTCCACCGCATTCGGCGCGGCCCCAAACACCCACACCTGCCCGGTCTGTCTCGGGATGCCGGGAGTGCTTCCGGTGCTGAACAGAAAGGTGGTTGAATACACCATCCGCATGGCCATTGCAACCCACTGCGAGATCGCGCGGGAAAGCCGGTTTGCGCGCAAGAATTATTTTTACCCGGATCTCCCCAAGGGCTACCAGATATCCCAGTATGAGTTGCCGATTGCCGAGTTTGGCCATGTTGACATTGAGGTGAACGGGGACAAGAAACGGATCGAGATTCTGCGGATTCATATGGAGGAGGACGCGGGAAAGCTGGTCCATCATCCGGACCGGCCCGTGAGCATGGTTGACTTCAACCGAACCGGGGTTCCCCTGATTGAGATCGTCAGCCAGCCGGATATCCGCTCCTCGGAGGAGGCGGGGACCTATCTCCGCCAGCTGCGATCCATCCTGCGATACTTGGATATCTGCGACGGCAACATGGAAGAGGGGAGCTTCAGATGTGACGCAAACGTGTCCATCATGCCCAAGGGGTCAGACACCTTCGGGACCCGTGCAGAACTGAAGAACCTGAATTCCTTCAAGCATGTGGAAAAGGCGATTCAGTTTGAGATTGAGAGGCAACGGGAAGTCATCATGGACGGGGATGAGGTGGTTCAGGAGACACGGCTGTGGGATCCGGCCAAGAACATCAGCACCCCCATGCGTGGCAAGGAGGATGCCCATGATTACCGCTATTTTCCGGATCCGGATCTGTTGCCCCTTGTGGTGGATGAGGAGTGGATTGACGAGGTGAAAGCCACGCTACCCGAACTCCCGGATGAGAAGAGGACGCGGTTTGTCAAGGACTATGAGCTCCCCTCTTATGATGCGGATGTGCTGACATCGGTCAAGGAGATCGCCGATTATTTTGAGGAGTGCCTGAAGGTGTTTCCCAAACCGAAGCCAGTCAGCAACTGGGTCATGGGGTCCCTTCTGGGGTTGCTGAACGCGGAGGGGAAACGCATCGAGGAGTCGCCGATTTCGGCCTCTCATCTTGGAGAACTGTTGAAACTGATTGATGAAGAGGTGATCAGCGGCAAGATTGCAAAGACCGTGTTTGAGGAGATGGCGCAGACCGGAAAGCCGCCCCAGGCGATTGTGGAGGAGAAGGGGCTGGTTCAGGTGACCGACGTCTCTGCCATCGACGTGGTGGTCTCGGAAGTGCTCTCCCGGTCTCCCAAGGAGATCGAAGATTACAAGGCTGGCAAGAAGAAGGTCATCGGCTTCTTTGTGGGCCAAGTGATGAAGGCGACCCAAGGGAAGGCGAATCCGAAGATTGTGAATGAGGTGCTGAGGGAGAAATTGGATGGTTGATGTTTGATGCTGGATACTTGATGGTGGAAATTGCCTTACCGCAAGCATCAAGTTGTAGTACAGCAATTCATAAGTTCGTCATCCCCCTGTCGCTCCCGCCGAATTGCCAAATCCGGCGGCTGGCAGAGTCGGGGAACAAAGACGGGATCCACCTTTGGGAACATCGGCAACATCTTCATCACCCCAGATGGGGCAATCTGTTTCCAGATTCGCAAAGGGCATGGTGAACAGGAAATTCACTTTGCAAAGGAGTCTCAGACATGAAATGGGCAGAAATAAAAAGAGAGCATCCGGACAAATTCATTCTGATTGATGACAAGGACGCCTTCAGCGAGATGCTTGAAAAGGAGTCGGCATATGCAACAACAAAAATTGTCACTCTCTTACAATGATGTTGAAAGAGGGATTCTCGGATTAAGTGTTGAAGAGCAGTTGAAGCTGGCGGAAATCATCTTCAATGGATTGACGGATGATCTCTATATCAAAATGAATTCCCGAGGAAAGCCCCTGACGGCTTTTGAAAATTTCAAGGCGCACTTTGAAGATATGCTGACAACCGCACATCCCAAAGAGAAAATAAAGTATTTTGCGGACAAAGTTGATACTGCTTGGTCTGATACATTGTGGCCTTATCGGGGTGAAGACAATCTGATTGATGACAAATTCATGCGCTATTTCCGATTCGTCACCGAGGTTTGTGCTTGGCTTGGTGGCGTTTCGTTTGATAACGAGACCCGCACTGATGATTTGGCGGAAAGGGTATATGGCAATACAAATTGTTCCGAACATCTTGAATTTCTTTTTGAGGCTTTCGATATTTGGCATCAGAAAAATATCAAGGCCGAATTCGAAAGCATCTTTACTGCAACGCCCAGCGTTGAAACCGATCCCCTCATTCTTTTCAACGCATTCCATAATCCCCCTGACGGTGAGAGATCCGTGGACTTGTTTGCCGCATGTTGTCGACTATACGGAAAACCACAATGGACCTTTGCTCACACCCTGCTGCTATATGCCATGCTGTTGTCGCGTATCCATAACACCGACAACAACTTTCCACGTCAAGTACGCATTCTTCGTAACCTGATCGAAGCGTCAGGCGAAGGCTGGATTCGTAGAGATAATATGCATAAGCTCCTGCCCGACGTAAAACGTGTTGTGGTGCTTCCTCTGCCTCTCATCGTCCTTCGGCCGTTGTGTTCCCCGATCTGCCCCGTCCTCGGCCAAGACCTTCGTGAGCCTCCCCGGGTTCCTTTCCGGCAGGATGCCCAGCTCGTCCGGCACCCTCCTCGCAACCCTGTGGATCCAGTCGTTCGGCCGGCTCCGGCCCATTCCGAACATGATGCCGATCCCCACGCCCGGTTCGGATTGACAAATCCGAACCGCTCCCACCGCCGGATTTGTCAATCCGGCGGCAACGGGATGGGTGGCGAGATGGCCATGGATTCCTGCTGTCCGCCGCGAGGGAGAACCTTTGTCTGCTCATGTCTGCGTGTGCCATGCGGCAAACCGCGGGGATTATACCACAAAATCCGTCAGAATCAGGCATATTCAAATGAAAAATGAAAAATGAAGCGTTGGCAAATCTCCATGAAGAATTGTTGCATTTCCTGCTGAACTATAGGAAAGAGTCGAAATATGTGGATGATCCAAATTTTTTATTTCGACCCGCAAGTGATATCGAAGCATTGAAGGAAGGGCGTTGGTTTTACGACAGTCCCAGATCCGGTTGGGTGGACATCTATTTTACAGAGAGTGCTGAAGAAATGCATTGTCAAAACAACTTGCAATTCGGCATCAATCTGGATGGTTGGTGGAGTATTGGTCTTCATGTTCCAAGTCATCGACAAGGAGGAGCCACAGGACAGTTTTGGGAACGTCTCATTGAAAGTTTTTACAATGTGGCAAGGCGGTTTCCGCAACGTCGTAAAATTTCCGATGCTGAACAAATAACGCTTTCTCCTCTTGACGACAATTATCGGACAGGGCTTCCCGAAGCGATCGATACCTTGTTTCAATTCTTCAGACAAGAAGAACTTATTGAGAATTCGGACAAAGAAGCTTTCCCCCATCTCTCTCTTGTCTCGAAAGATATTTTTCAGGAATCGTTGCGCGTGGTAAATGAATGCCGAAACCGCCAAAAGGTCAAACAGGTGTATCTCAATGGCTTTCAGATAAAAAATTACCAAGGCATCAAAGAGACGCGTATTGATGATTTGCCTCCAAAACCGTCATGGATTTTTCTGACCGGAGAAAACAGCTTTGGCAAAACTTGTCTGCTCAGGGCCTTGGCCATAGGGCTGTATGGGAATGAGGAGGATATCATCACGCCGCGAGACAAAGCGTCGGACATTCAGGTGAATTATCGCTATGCGTATCAACCTCATGGAGAAATCGATGTAAGCAACAAGATTGGACAACCCTTGTTTTTTCGGCCTCTGCAAACTTTGGCCGCTTACGGCCCCTCTCGCTTGGAAATCCAAGCCCAGGACAGCCACCAACAACAGGCCAAAAATAGTACCGCGACTTATAATTTGTTTCATGGCGATGGGATATTGAAAAACATCGAGTCCGAATTGCTCATATCTCATTACGATGCCCAAGACAGGTTTGAGGAATTGTGCAAGATGTTGAAAGCACTGATTCCTTCTTTGGACAAGATGGAATTGGATAAAAGACGGAGAAAGATTTTATACTATGAAAAGGCCGAAACCGACAACGGACAGATCGACAGTTTCGACCCCATTGGCTACGAACAGTTGGCATCAGGCATGAGAAGCATTGTGGCAATGGCCGGCGACATTTATCTGAGACTCTCCGATGCTCAACAAAAAATGCATGACAGCCTTTTGAAAGAAGCGGATTTGGAAAAACCATTCAGCGATGATTATCCCAGCCATGCGCCGAATGAACTGTTCGGCATTGTCATTGTTGACGAACTCGATTTGCACCTTCATCCGAAATGGCAAAGAGAACTGCCTGGCTTGCTCTCGAAAGTGTTTCCCAATGTTCAGTTTGTCGCTTCCACGCACAGCCCCATACCATTGCTTGGGGCACCCAACATAGAATCAACACTCATATATTGACATTCCTGACGAACATCCGCTTCATGATTCAATGGATGAATTTGCAGATGAAGTTGACAGGCACCTTCCAGATTATTTCTGCTGGTTTGACAGAGAAAGCAGGCATATGACTGTCAGAGCACTTGTTAACCCAACCCATAAGGATTGAAAGAGACAAATATAAAGAGATACGAAAGAAGAAGAAAATGAACAGAAATGACTTTCAGGCATTGAGACATCTTGATGACAAACAAGTTGTTGATGACATAGAGTTCAGAGGAAGTGGTCCAAATCTGAGTTTCGGAAACATACTTGTTCATAATTCAATGGGTCATGTCATACTCCTCAATGGGGCATATTCACCACGGACCAAAAAGGTCACATACAATTTTGTGTTGAAAGACGTGGGGCCCATTTGCAGGGTTGACGTCAATGGCCCGGTTCACAGGGACAAAGGCAGAACCCATAAGCATGAGCTGACTGACGAGGAGGACCCTCAAAAAAATCTGCCGGAAGCAGATGCCCGACCAGACTTGGAAGGAAAAACGCCCCGCCAAATATGGGAGGTCATTTGCAGGGAGGCCAAAATCGGGCACAAGGGGAGATTCAGGGAGCCGACATGATAGATTGCAAGATCATAAAAAACATTGGGAACACCTCGGTGATAAAGGCTTGCGATTCCATTGATGAGCGACTGGTGAGATTGCAGACGGTGTTCATGTATCCCGAAGGCTCATATGTTGACGTGTTTTTGGGGATGCATGACCCGCCGACATCCGGATTTCATCTGACGGACATGGGGCAGACCCTCTCATACTTGGCGGATTTGCACATATCCGTCCATGAAAGTCGGGAATGCGGGAATATTGCGGAGCAGGTCTGCAATTTGCTGAACATCCACGAGAAGGACGGAGAACTGTTCACACCGATCCGGGAGGATCTTTCGGATGCCGGGGATGCGATCCTGCGTCTGTCCCAAGCATGCATGAGAATCGCCGACCTTCAATATGTCAAAAGGTTCCGCCAAACTTCCCGTCACAAGGGAGGCATCAATGACATCCTTGTCACCGGAGATTTGGACGGAGGCCAATTGTTGGAGGTGATGAATGTCATCTTGGAAAGACTGGACAAGCTTGCCTCTGAGACGTTCAGGCCCAGATTTGAGACTGAGGAGGGATTGAGGAGGCTTCTGAGGGAGATGCTGCCCCAAATGGTGAAAAAGGAGGCATTGGAGGAGGGAATGTCAGAAAACTGGTAGATGCCATCAATGTTCCCAACATTCCAACGTCAGGCCATCAGAGAATTCCCGTCAATGACGACCTCCTCGCCCCGCCCTCGGCCAAGACCTCCGTGAGCCTCCCCGGGTCCCTTTCCGGCAGCATGCCCGGCTCGTCCGGCACCCTCCTCGCAACTCCGTTGAGCCTGTGGATCCAACCGTTCGCCCGGCTCCGGCCCATTCCGAACATGACGCCGATCCCACGCTCGGTTCGGCTTCGGCGTGAGCTCAGTCGAACGATTGCCAAATCCGAACCGCCACTTGTCAAGTCCATAATTCATGAAAGACCCATCTATTATTCCGACATAAGGAAAGTGGACACAAAAGAACTTTTTGACATGGAATGTGTCAATGTGAACGATCCTGTGTGGAAAACTGTGACGGAGTGCCATTTGAGGGCCATTCACAGTCTCAGGGCATCAGGAAATTACAAAATGATGGAATCATCGGAAACTTGTCTCATGGCCACAAGATGATGATTGACGGAAGGAGGTGAGAATGGTCAGAAAAAAGTCGGCAAGACACTTGTGGGGGCGAGAAGGGCATTTTGACAAGATAATGAGAAGAGTGGGAAAATACCCGCCAAGGCCGAGACCGAAATCCCCACCCCAGAAATACAGATGGTATTCCATGAGGTGATTTCATGCAACCCGGAGATGATCGTGTCGAGATGAGTCCTGATCATTGGGATCGGTCGCAGGCTCGAATCGTGACGAACGAGTCCCATGGCGAATGGAAGCCCCAAGGAGTGGTGGGATGAGGAACTGCCCAAATGCCATTCGTTTGTTTCCGTCACAGTCATCTCTGAAATCGAACAAACCCGCAATGGGCAAAGAAGGATTCAATTGCCGGAACTGGTGTCCGAGTTTCCTTGTTTGGCGCTTGCGCCAGAAATTGAGCTGATCGCGAGGGGACATTTGGATCAGCAGATCATTCCGCACAGTTCGGCCAACGATGCGTCGCATGTCGCCACAGCGTCATATTGCAAGATTGACTTTCCGCTGACATGGAACTGCCATCATTTGGCAGAGGCCCACAGACGCAGACACATCCGTCTGTCCGACACCTCTGCCGGTCCTCATGTGCCGGAAATGGTCACCCCAATGGAACTCAGACTCATCATAATGACATAATAAGGAGGAGATGACATGGCTTGCAAAGAGGACCCCATGCTGGCCGAATTGCGTCAGACAAAGGCGAGGCTATGCAAGGATGGTTTGGGCAGACGCAAGTTCAACACATTGCGGCCCCATCAAAATCCATTTGCGGCCAAAATTAGAATTGTTGCAAACACTTGACAAAAAAAACAAAAGCGGGTAAAAAGACAAACATCACTGGCCAAAACGGGGCGCAACGGCAACAAAAAAACGACGTGAACCTCAAAGCGTAAACCTTGCTGCCGAAAACGACTGCCGAACCCAAGAAACAACAACAACCACTGATAACTGGTAACTGAAAACTGATTTACATGGGAGAACTTTTAAACAATGGATGATGTCAAAAACAGACTCTGTGCGATGGCACTGGCTTTTCTGATGATCTTCGCGGCTTCTGCCCACGCGGCCGGGCCTGTCAAGATTGCGGTTGTTCCGTTTGCCATCCATGCGGAGAAAGACCTTTCGTTCCTGAAGGATGGCATTTTTGAGATGTTCGCGTTCCGCTTGGCCAAGGAGGGGAAGGTGGCGGTGATCACCAAGAAGACGGTTGAGCGGGCCGCGGAATCCTTTTCCGGAACATTGAACGAGGCCCATGCGCGTGACATCGGTTCCCGGCTGGACGCGGATTATGTGCTGTTCGGCAGTCTGACGGTATTCGGGAACAGCGTCAGCATCAACGCCAAACTGACGGATGTCTCAGGGAGACGCCCCTCCCTTTCATTTTTTGAGCAGACCCAGGGGATGGATCAGGTGATTCCAAAGATCAGCCAGTTTGTGGCAGATATAACCGACAACATTTCCTTTGTCCCTCAACAGACCGTCTCCAAGGCTCCTCCTCAACCTGTGCCGCCTGCTCCGCCGAAAAAACAGGCCCAGGAGGAAACGCCGAACCCGGCGTTCAAACAGACCGTCTCCAAAGCTTCCCCTCAGCCTGTGCCGTCTGACGCCCCTGTTCCACCGAAAAAACAGGCCCCAGAGGAAGTGCCGAATCCGGCGTTCATCGTGGCCCAGCCTCGGGAGACCGCCAAGGAACTCTGGAAAAGCCAGCCATTCTCCCATCTGATCAACGCCATGGCGTTGGGAGATGTGGATGGTGATGGCAAAACCGAGACCGTGATCCTGGGGCCTCGCACACTGCATGTTTACCGGGCTGAAAATGATGCTTTCCATAAGGTGAAGGAGATCACTTACCGATATAAGCACTTCATCGGCGCGGATATCGGGGATGTCAACGGCAATGGGTATCCGGAAATTTTCGTGACCAGCCTGAACATTCAGAGAACTGGGATCCAATCCTTTGTCCTCGAATGGAACGGCGGGGATTATGTGGAGATTGTCAAAGAGAGTGGCTGGTACTACCGGATCGCGGAGATTCCCGGGCGAGGACCGCTCCTGCTCGGTCAGAAGAATACGTCCGAGAGCCCTTTTTCGGGCAAAATTTTCGAGATGAAATGGAAGGGTGCCAGTTATGCGCCCGGGGAACCGGTAACCTCCGCAAAATGGAACAACCTGATGGGATTCACCATCGGCGATCTGATGAACAAGGGGGAGACACTCACCGCGGCATATGACAAAAATGATCATATCCGTCTGATCAGCCGGTCCGGAGAGGTCATATGGAAAGGGGGCGACAAATACGGGGGAAGCATGCGCTATTGCCTGTTGCCCAAAGTGGAACGGGGCACGGACAACCGGCAGTATCTCCCCATGCGTCTGCTGGTCACGGACATTGACGCGGATGGAAAAAAGGAGTTGATCACCGCCAAAAACTATGATATTGCCTACAGTCTTTTGAAGACCTTCAGAAAATTCACGAAGACCCAGATCGTCTCCCTTTTCTGGGACGGCATCGGCTTGGCGGCCAACTGGAAGACCCAAGAGACCTCAGGCCATATCAGCGACATTGCCGTGGGGGATTTTGACAATGACGGAGTGAATGAACTGGTCGCGGCCCTTATTCTGAAAGACGGGGATATCATCGGGACCACTCCCCAAAGTGTGGTCATCGCCTACGATCTGAAGTAGCTGGAAGCTCAAAGCTGTAATAGCCTTCAACAAAAAGATTGTCCGGAGTGCCAAACTTGCAGTTTGGCGGAGGC
>JAOZRQ010000675.1 GCA_029940115.1 Desulfobacterales bacterium | reverse complement strand
GCCTGCTTGCGCTTTCAGCCTCGGAATTGATTCCGAGGCTTTGATTCCGAGGCTTTGAACCGCAGATTAAACAGATTGCGATGATTGCACAGATTGGGAGCAATCCGTGAAATCGTTTTCATCTGCGGTAATCTGTGGTTCAAAATTTCGCCATGCTCCAATCCTGCAAATCCTTTCATCCTGTGAATCATGGTTCAGACCGTTGATGAAATGATGGGGACTCTTCTATTTTCCTTTGTCGAACCCGAACTTCTTTAACTGGAACTTAAGAGAGTGTGACTTAAGAATAGAAGGTCCTTTTGATATACGGCCATCTAATCGCCCTAATATCGATCTCGCGGGATTCCGCATCAGGATGATAAAATTTGCCCCGCTCTCCTTTGGAAAAGTCATATTCTGATTTCATAAATCACACTTAATCCTTGTAGATGGATGGCATACACCATCCATCTACACGGATTATGGTTAAGAAAGGATTACTCTAACTCCGGGAGCGAAATCCTTTCTTACACACAATCCTTGTAGATGACAAACAAGCCACGCCCGATGAAGCAGGCCTGCATAGTCGTTTACTTATTTCAGCCGGTAAGCCTCATCATGGGGGCCGACGATCAAAAACTTGATTGTTTCGTTCGGTGTTGTCGCACAGTCTTCACAAGCCACATATTCGTCATCCCCCTTTTTCCTGCATATCTCGCAGTACAGGTATATAATGATGAAATTGCGTTTCACCGGACAGGAGTAAAAGCCTCGGAGATCACCTTTCAGCGGCTCACCGAGTTCCACGGGATGTTCAATGATTTGAAGAACTTTCTGTTCGATCTGTTTTTTGATTCCGGCATGTTTCCTGGTGGCTTTCAGAAAAGCCTTTTCAAATTTTGCATTGCTCATTTGCCGAAAACCTCCTCAAAGGTATGCCACTCTGCGGAACCGTCACGGAGTTTTCTCTGAACATCTTTTATCGCCTGAAAAAATTCCGGATTGGAAAAAATGACACCCGTGCTGTCTTCCCGGGTCTGTCGTTTTAATCCGAGGATAAACTGGGTGATCAGCTCGGAAGCTGTGGTTCAGTTCTCCTGTGCGTATATATTGACAAAATCTGCCAATTCCTTATCAAGACTGATGTTTAATTCTGTTTTCAGCATATCATCCCCTCCTTAATGCCTCTCATTTTGTTCATCTCCATGTAGCCTCTGAACCGCAGATCGTCACATATTAACCGGATTTCTCGGATTTGGCGAACAATCTGTGCAATCCTTTCAATCTGCGGCAATCTGTGGTTCAGAACCCGTTTACCTCCATAGCATAACCCTAAATTGAGTAGTACCCTCACTAATTCTTCCATTAGCATCATTATCACGGTTACGATAATAGTATAGCGAAAGAATGTTGTCAAAAGTGTTTCCAGAAGCTGTTCTCACATATAAATGACCATTTTTATCAAAATCCAAGAGGATACCACCTGCGCCAATTCTGGCATCTCCGCCAGAGACATAAGAATCCGCATTCTGATTTACACCCCATAGAAATATCTCTCCATTCGGACGTTTGTAATATGCCGTGACGTGTTTGGGAAGCCCTGTAAACCCAAATTCTTTCTCATAAGTATTGCCTGTAGCAACATCAAACCACCCGCTATCATAATCAGGTTCAAGAAGTTCATTCAAGCTCTTATTCTGCAAGAGATTGGCGTTGTCAGCGTTCTTCGCATTGTCAGCGTTTTTTGCATTCTCCGCACTGATAGCATACGGCGCACTCAAAATCCGCTGCCGTGGCGATATTTCCTGCCCCTCATCCACTCTGATGCCAAGATACCTCTCGGCTGACGTAAACGCATCGCCAATGGAGTCCGTTCCGTTGTCCGCAACACTCAGAATGACGTTGAAGTGCCCGTTCACAAACGGAACACTGCCGAAGATTTGCGGGCCCCATTTCTTGTCTCCGCCAATGGCCGCATCATACAGGTTGAACTCAAGCTTGTGCGTTCCGGTCAGTGCCTTGCCGCTGGTGTCTGTCAACATGCCCTGATAGTTGATCAGGGGCGGGACAGAGGTGGTCTCGGCCTGGGCAGCGAGGCTTGCCAGGACGATGATCATTGCGGTGAACAGTGCTTTTTTCATTTTTGCTCTCCTTTCAGTTGTTGTTTTGTTTAACTACAGGGATTGGGTTCAGCAAGGATGAAAAGCCGCTCCATCCTTACTAAACCAAATCCTTGTAGTTGTTGTGTTGTTTAACTACAGGGATTGCTCTCATCTACACGGATTGTGGGTAAGAAAGGATTACATTCAACCGAGAATCCGTAATCCCTGGTTATCGCCAATCCATGTGGATGACGAGAATGACAGGTCACTTCCCGGTGGCCACAAACACAGGCACAACCCTGACCCCGGTATTCTCATCAACATAATCCGTCTCATACTGCCTGCGGTGTTCGTCACCGATCTGTTCCACAAATATGACCAGGTGGATCACCTCCAGTTCCAATGATTTCCCGTACTCAGCGGCCTGCCCCAGCCATTTCCGGTAATCCCTGTCACGGGTGAAGCTCTTGAGTTCGAGACCATACATCTTTCCGGCGTACCGGATGATGAGGTCAATGACACCGTTGCCTGTGGGAAACTCGGGCCACACCTTCGCATCGGTGTTTGCGAGGAAGTGGTTCAGGTATTCGTACAGACTGAAGTGGAAAACCGCCTCGAACACCCGGAGATCTGTGCGGCGGGGCGCATCCCTCAGCATCCAGTCACGATTCTTTCTCAGATGTCTTTCATACCTCCGGATGAGATTCGGGATGTTCAGCCGTTCATCCGTGATCGTGTCCTCCAGGTCCTCAAACGGCTCGAATATCTCCCCTATATGTCGGAATGTCTCACCGGAGAAGTAGTTGAACAGCCGTTTCTGAATAAACGGGCACGCGAACCGGATCATGCTTCCAGAACCCGGGACTCTTTTCCGGTCAATGATGCCGTTCATATAGAGAAAGTTCAGCCGCGGATCGTCGAATCTGAACCGCATGATCTCCCGTGTTTTGAACAGTTCCAGGACAACCTCCTTCTGGGGAGCCTGTTTCGCCTTGGAGATGATGTTCAGGACGGTGTTGTTGGGCAGCACATCCACCGCGTCCGTGAAGACCTCCTCGAAATCATCCGCACTGACGGGCCTGCTGTGATCCGGATAATAGTCCTCGTATCCCTCGGTGAGCAACTCGCCGAACCACGATACCAGCCCCGGCTGGCCCCGGGTCTCATAAAACAGTCTGTCAAGGACCGCCTGCTCCACCTTCTGACCGCTCTCCCGCTCATACCATT
>JAOZRQ010000674.1 GCA_029940115.1 Desulfobacterales bacterium | reverse complement strand
TTTCAGCACTCCCCTGCTAAAATGTCGCCTAGGGGCTCATTTCAGCACTCCCCTGAGAATTCTCATGGGATAATGCGTTTTTTCCGAGTCTCTTATCCAAAAGAAACTAAGTTTTTTCAAAAAACTTAGGTTCTCTATCGGGGAAAGGAATTTAGATGACCATCACATCCGAACAGATCCGATTCGCCGCGGAGGCCATCATCTCCATGCGGCCAGCATATGGAAAGCTTCTGAACTTTTACCAAGCCCTCTTTGCCGCACAGGAGGATGCCAAAAGGCGGCGAGCGGCCAGTGGCGAGCGGCGAACGGCCAGCGGCCAGCGGCCAGCCGCTCGCCGTCCGCCCGCCCCTGGTCCGCCCCTCCGCGTTTGTCATTGACACGGACGCGGCCGAATCGCTTTTGAGAGAGATTCAGATGATCGCCAAGTCCGCCGGCAATGAGATGGCTGGGCCAGTCCAAGCGATCCTTGATGGAATGGATTCCGGAAACATCAAACCAAAATCGCTTTTTTCCAATCTCCTCGAAGGGAATGACTCATTTTTCGAGACGCTTGCCAAGGAACTGGGGATCAAAAAAGAGACGGTCGCGTTTGCGGCCTACAACAGCGTCCAGCCATCACTCTCCCTGTATGCGGAGACGATATCCATCCATCTGGACCCATCGGAAAGCTGGGAAAAAGGATATTGCCCGATCTGCGGGAGTCCGCCCGCGCTCTCCACGCTGGAAGATGAGGGGAAACGCGCGCTGTTCTGTTGCTTCTGCTGGCACAAATGGCCTGTCCCAAGGATGTTCTGCCCCTTTTGCGAAGATAGGAAGGAGAAAAGCCTCCGGTATTTCCATCCGCCTCTGGAACAGGTCGCGACCCTGCATTGGGACATGAGGGCGACAGAGATGGGCTTTGAAAACGGGGCGAGAGGCAAGGGCAGGCAGGGAATACTCAATATGAATTATAAATTAGATGAATCCCCACCAGCGTCAGCAGGAAGATGAATATTTCCTTGAGCACTCTTTCGTCAATGCGACGGGTGATCCTCGGGCCGATCTGGCCGCCGATGATCACGCCCGGCACGGCCCACAGGACCATGGCGAGATCGGCTTCTCCGCCGGTGAGCAGGTGACTGGCTGACCCGAGCACACAGGTTCCGAAGGTGACAAAGATGCAGGTGGCGATCGCGCGGCTCATCCGCAGGGACAACTTGCTCCTCATGATCGGTATCAGCCATTCGCTCATGCTGACACTGAGCATCCCACTCATGACGGACGCGGGGAACACGACATAAGCATATCTGAACGCCGTCTTCAGGTCTGCCCGTTCATTTCCGATATCCGCATATCTCTCATTTGAGAATACAAACAGAAACGCGGTGGTCATCACCAGCACCCCAAGGATCGCCTCCATGGAGGCCGAGTCAATCCGTCTGGCCATATACGCGCCGAGGATGATCCCCGGAATCGCGAAGGAAAGCAGAAACAGACCCAGCCGCACATCCACCCGCTTTTGCCGGAGAAAGGCCACCGTGCCTGAGCCCATGCCGGCGGTCTGGATCAGCAGGGAGGTCAGGACCGCGACGTCGGGCGGCAACTTCAGGATGATCAGGAAAAAGGGCATCCAGAGCACCCCGCCCCCAAGACCAATGGCGGATACCAAGGTCGCGATCAAAATGCCGGTCGGAAATGCAATCATGATAATGCTTGATGCTTGATGCTTGATCCAACATCAAACATCCACTTTTTTGCTGCCCGATGCCCCACACATACATTCCTGACGTCAGAGCAAGCTCCACAGAAAGTTTTAAGCAATCATCCACTGGACATGTCGAACTTCACGGGCTTGTGTTTTTTGGTAAGGATCAATAAATATTCCGATTTCATGCCATCAGGATTTTTATTCTTTCTTGCGCCAAACAACTGCCTTTGCCTGCCATATGTCCGACTCCTATCATGAAAGAAAATGCGCTGTCAAGCCCTTTGTTCTTTCCAACATTTTTGCACGGCCGAGAAAAAAAGGTTCTGGCTTGTGGAACGATTTGCAAAATCGTTCTACAATGAGATTTTTTGGAGTCTCTCCAGTTCGTCATCATATCTTTGGATCAGATTTTTCCATGCAAAGCGTCCCATTGACTCGGAAAGCCTTTCACGCGTCTCTGTGATCTGAGGGTATGCACGGACAAGGGAGGCGAGCTTTTGAACCAGATCGGCCTGATCCGCATAAAGGACATCCGAATGGAAGGCGGGGGGGATGATCTCCGGGTAAGCCAGCCGGTTCGGAAGCAGGGGGATGCACCCCTGACGGATCGCCTCAACCACGGATATCCCGAAGTTCTCCTGCTGGGCCGTGCTGATCACCATCGCGCCTTGGCGCAACATGTCCAAGTAGTCCTCCCTTGATTCCAAGTAGCCGTATTGAATGATCCGCTCCTGGAGGCGTTTTTTCCCGCGGACAAACGCCTTGGGAACCACTTGGAAATTTTCCCCGATCAGCGCGACGCGAAAGGAAAGTCCCTGCTCAACCAGGCACTCCAGCGCGTCAAAAAAACTGTCCGGATCCTTGTCAAACTCCCAGCGATGATTCCATATGATCAGCGGCGGATCCATTGGAAAAGGGGCCAAGGGTCCCCTTTCCGCCGGAAACTGACATCCCGGATGAAGCACATCCGATTTGGCGCGGATCGCGTCGATCACCCATTTCGGCCGATATTCGGGCATGATGTTCAGAAAATCGGGAAGGGCCGAGAAGAACGCGTCCCAATGCGTCTGAGAATTGAAAAGCACCCGATCCGCGGCCAAGGCTGTGGTCATGTCCGTGAATCCGAACTGAAAATCCATCCGCTCACCCGGTGCCAGGGGATAGGTGATCTGACTCTCGTGAAAGTAGGCCAAGGCAGGCGGACACGCGGGTCCGGTGATCGCCTTGAAATCGGACAGGCTCATCAGATCGGTGGTGATGAGCCCATCATACGCGTCCAAGGGAGGACCCAGCGAGGATGAGATTTTCCTCAGAAAATGCAGGGCCGCGCCCCGCATCCGCCATTTCCAGAAACGCGCCGGCAGGGTCAACAGATCAATTTCATGGCGGGACCAGCGAGACAGCCCCTCGGCAAAGCTCCGATGCGACCCGCCAAAGAAGGGTTCCAGAAAGAGAAATCTCAAGGTGACTCAAATCCTCCAGTCAGCGGTCAGCGACAATCCATAAACGCAGGCCGCTCGCCGCTGACTCCTAACTTTTTGTCCTGTACATAGGGTTCATTTGAAAAATTCCTGATTATAACGGATTTAGGGGAGGCCTTGAACTCGAACTTGAACGTGAACTTGA
>JAOZRQ010000673.1 GCA_029940115.1 Desulfobacterales bacterium | reverse complement strand
CCCAAACGGCCGACCTCCCAACTGCAAGAAAAAGCCGGGTTTCTTTTCCTCAATCCTCCACGTTGTATTCGATGTTCTTCATCCGCCCTCTTCGCTTGATCTCAAGTGCCACATTGGAAGATGTCTTCAGGTTGTTGTAGAACTTCAGCGCGTCATCCACCGATTCGATGGGGGTTCCGTCAACGCCCATGATGATGTCCCCGCTTCTCAGTCCCAGCTTTCTGAATATGGACTTCGGTTTCACCCTGGTCAGGGTAAGACCGTCCGGCTTGCCGTCCTTGAAGTGGGGCCGGATTCTGGCCATCTTCATCAGGCTGTTCACATCGCTGATCGCCTCTTCCACCTCGGTTCGGGCGATCTTTATGTTCTGAGAATTTGCGCGGCTGACCTTTTTTCCCTTTGGCTTGCCAGAGGCCCTTCTCGGCTCTGCCCGGGATGAGGAACGGGAGGATTTCCTATCCTCCATTTTCAGAATCTCGTCCCTGTTGTTCACACTCAGTATCACCTGCTCCCTCAAAATTTTCTTGAGGACCGCTTTCTGGATCATATCCCCTTCTCTGTAGAGATTCTGCTTCCTCTCCTTTTTGTCCTCAATGACCGCATAGGTGGTGCTTCCGCCGCCCGAGACGGTTCCCCACAGTCTCAGGTTCAGCTTTGTCTCCTCCAACTCTTTATCCTCCTCCTCCACCTTTGGTTCCTCCTTCACCTCCTCTTCCTTATCCTTTGTGTTGAAGAGGTTCCGCTCGATGATGGAGTCATAATGACGCAGGGGGGGCCGGCGTTCAGTTTTGGCAGACGGGGCCCCTTTGCTCACCGACGCCACGGCCAAGGGGGTATGCTCCACCTTCCCCTCCACCGTTTTGTAAAACGCCTTTACGCCGAAATAGATGATGCCCGGTATAAGCACAAGATTTAATAAGGTGAGATATTTCTTCATGTCTTTCCTCCTTCTGCATATCCGTGAACGTGAACGTGAACTTGAACGTGAACATGAACTTAAAACGTAAACTTACATGATGTGCAACTTTTCCTGTCATTCCTGCTTTCGCAGGAATGACAGGCAGTCAAAAAAAGTTGTACATGGCATTGAACTTAAACGAATTTCCAGCATTCGGGTTTCCGTTCACGTTCACGGGCACGTTCACGGGCACGCTCACGTTCACGGGCACGTTCACGAAACCGGATTTATTTTAATGAAAAGCTGGGTTGTTTGAATGTCCCTTTGATTCTGAAAGGGATGCCATCCCCGGCCCCTTTTCTTTTGAAAAGCAGTGATGCCGCGGCCCCCAGCTTTTCAAGCAGAGCGGGGTGCGGTTTTATGGTTCCTTCAAGGTTCAACCTGCTCCTGTCCCGAGGCGTGTTCAGGACAACCGTTCCGGAAATCTTGCCGGCCAGTTGGTTTCCCTCTATGTTGCATTCTTTTATTTGGATATTCTTCTGCTTTATGATCTCCACATCGGCGTCAATGCGCTTGAAAGGAAGTTTGCCTTTCTTAAATACCGACCCTAATATCCCCATGTTGGAAAAGAGAGGGGCCGACATTTCGATATGGCCGTTTGACGCGGTCAGTTTGGCATGGATGGTCTTGTCAGGTTTTTTCCTGATGTATGTGACATTTCCGTCAAGTGTTCCGGCCAGCTTGTACTTGGCCGGATCCTGTATCGCGGGAATGTCTGCCATCTGAATGGCAGACAGGTCTGCATCAATCCTCAATTCAGCAGGCCCGGATTCCTTTTCATCCGATTTTGCCATGACAGCTTGGCCCTCCACCATGCCATCGCATGTATTCCCCTTGAAGGCATAAGTGGGATAGGAGCCAAAAAGCGTCAGAAACTTGGGCATGATCTTCACCCAATCCGCCGAAATGGCAGGACTCTCCTTATGGGAAAGATTCACCTGATTCAGCTTCAGGCCGGGGGGAAAATTCGGCTTGATCTGGGCAATGGCAACCTTGACATCTGGATTTGCATCATTGATTTTGGCTGTGATGTACTTTCTCACCGCGTCTGAGGGAAAAAGCCAGTAAAGGCAAAAAGCCGATACAGCCATGACATATATGGCATATAGGAGGATTTTTTTCATCATTGATCCTTCTGATTCCTGTGCACAGATTCTGAAAACAAAGACGAGTTGACCATCGCCAAAGTTTACACTTATAGGGATTTTCTGTGTGTACAGGACAAAAAAAAATGATTGAGGAAGGAAACCCGGTTTTTTTCTTGCAGGGGTTTCTCGCCCATTCCCGACTTTTTGTCCTGTACACAGAGGGATTTTCCAAAAAACCTGAGTTTTTTGAAAAAATTTGGTTTCCAGTCCATCTTCACTGATTATATAACGGATTTAGGGGAGCCTTAAACGTGCACGTGAACGTGAACATGCACGTGAACGTGAACGTACACGAGAACGTGAACGTAGCACGAGAACGTGAACGAATGTTCACGTCAGGATTCAAGTTCAAGTTCAAGCTCAAGCTCAAGTTTACGGGCACGTTCACATCTCAAACGTCTCGACCTGCAAGACAACGTCTATGAATCCCTCTCCTTTCCCCTTTTTCACGATGGATATCCTTTTGATGAACACGCTGTTCCCTGATGTTTCTATTTTATGCAGGTAAGGCGTCAGTTCCTTCAAATTGACGTTCTGAAGCTTCATCTCGACTTGGGAGAGCTTGAACGGACTCCCTTTCAGATTGGCCTTTGAAGGCTTCATATGTTTGATGCTCTCTTTGATGTTCACTTTGCCGGCGAGCTTCTCCAAGAAGGAGAATAGCGTGAAGCCCGGGGGCCTGTCCGCAATTCGAACCTTGGACGACTCCGCCTTCTGCTTCATCTCGTCGTGTTCCGCTTTGAGGGCGATCATCTCGTCGAGTTCTCCTGTCTTTGTCTGCACGGTCCGCCCAAGACGCTCCCTTTTTTCCATGAACGGAGAGACGACAAACCGAATCAGGACAAACCCGACGAGACAGAGGACCGCCGCAGAGACCGCATATTTTTCACGTTTGCTTAGTTTCATCTGTTATTCACTCATTGTTGAGGCAGGGTGGGGTTGCCCAAACCCTGTGCCATTATGTTTCAGAAGATGCTCCCGCCGGAACCTGTCCCTGACATCCCCCGATTAAAGACGTCGGGGCAAGCTTGTCCTCGACGTCTTTTTATCGGGGGAAAAATGTCAGGGACAAGTATCAGGGATTGCCAAAGCCTCGGATTTGCCCATCCGAGGCGAGCAGGCGAACTGCCATGCGCCCAAAGCCTTGGATTTGCCAATCCGAGGCGAGCAGGCGAACTGCCATGCGCCCAAAGCCTCGGATTTGCCCATCC
>JAOZRQ010000166.1:7790-12490 GCA_029940115.1 Desulfobacterales bacterium | reverse complement strand
GACCCTTGTCTCTCGCCTTCGGCTCTGCCAAAATTTCATTTTGGCACTCCAGATGATGGCTCGGATTTGTCAATCCGAGCCGGGCAGGGGCTGGCTCGTCCTTGACCCTTGACCCTTGACCCTTGACCCTTGTCTCTCGCCTTCGGCTCTGCCAAAATTTCATTTTGGCACTCCAGATGGCGGCTCGGATTTGCCAATCCGAGCCGGGCAGGGGCTAACCCTTAACCCTTAACCCTTAACCCTTAACCCTTCTTAACCCTTAACCCTTCATCCTTCCCCCTTCATCCTGAAACTTGCCCTTTATCGCCAGACACGCATCCTCCTGACGCAGAAACGCGTCGACAATTTTTGGGTCGAAATGGGCCCCCCTCTCCTCCAGAATAATGCCTCTGACCTTTTCATAAGGAAACGACTCTTTGTAGGAGCGACTGCTGTTCAGCGCGTCATACACATCGGCCAAGGCCATGATTCTGGCGGAGATGGGGATCGCCGCCTCGGCCAGACCATAGGGATAACCTTTGCCATTCCAACGCTCATGATGGTACATGGCGATCTCATGGGCGAGCCAGAGATAGAGGGAGCCGGTCCGGTCATATATCTCCCGCAACATTTTCCCGCCGATCGCGGCATGGGTCTTCATCACCTCCCATTCATCTGGCGTGAGTTTGCCCGGTTTGTGAAGAATGCTGTCGGGAATGGCGACTTTTCCCACGTCATGGAGCGGGCTGACCATGGCAATCTCATCGGCCATGCTGAGGCTCAAGCCAAGTTCGGGATGATGTTTGGAGAGATCTCTGGCAAGCAGACGGGTGTAGTGGGATACCCGCTCCAGGTGAAAGCCGGTCTCCTCGCTCCGATATTCCGACAATTTGGCCATGGAAAAGATCAGCGCCTCTTGGCTTTCCTGCTTGAGAAGCCGTGTGCCCCCTTTGAGCCGGAGCTTGAGTTCGTCCGGAAAGACCGGCTTGATGAGATAGTCATCCGCTCCGAGGAAAAGGGCCTTCAGCAGGGACTCCCTCTCGTCTATTGACGTCAGGACGATGATGTAGGTGTATCGGATCTCCTTCTCCCTCACCGCCTTGATCAGATCGTATCCGTCCATTTCGGGCATAGCCAGATCCGTCAGCAAGAGCCTGATGGTGGGATCCTCAGCCAGCCTGTTTAGCGCGTCAAGCCCGTCTTCGGCTTCATGTACTTCATATCCATCCGCCTCCAGATTGGTCCGAAGGAGCAGACGCTGGGCCATGTCATCATCTGTGACAAGCACTTTTGTCTTTTCTTGGGGCGCATTCATTCGCTTTCACCTCGTTTTGAAGCTGTAAGCTGTAAGCTTCCTGCAACCTATTTTGTCACGCCCCTTACAGCTTACAGCTTACAGCTTATATCAGCGGAATCACAACCGACTTCAGCCGTTCAATCTCTCTTTCCAGCCTTGCACAGGTCTCCTCAGCCTTTCCCAAGTCGCCGGCCCGGCCCATTTTTTCGAGTTCCAACGCTGTGGCGGCCACCACCCCTGCTGACAGATTGTAGCTCATTCCTTTGAGGGAATGAGCATTGAATTCCACCGTCTTGGCATCACCCGCGTCAATTCCCTCCCGTAATTGGGACATGAGTTTCGGCAGATTCTTCAGATATATTTTGATGAGCTGTTGCACCAGATTCGCGTTTCCGCCGGCAATGTCGAGAATAGAGGATTGGCTGAACACCCTCTCGGACAATCGGCCCGCTTTGTCATCGTCCGTTGAGGGGAGAACGCGCTCAATCACAGTCAGAAATTCATCTTGGCGGATCGGTTTGGCGATATAATCGTCCATTCCAGATGCCAGACAGCGATCCCTGTCTGCCGCCATGGCATGGGCGGTTATGGCAATGATCGGAATGTGCCCGCCGGTCTCCGCCTCTTTCCCTCTTATGGTCCGGGTCGCCTCAAGACCGTCCATCACAGGCATCTGGACATCCATGAGAATCAGGTCAAAGTGCTCCTTCTCAAACGCTTCGACAGTCGCCTTTCCGTCCTCGGCCACATGCACATCGTGTCCCCTCGTGTTGAGAAGCGTCACAGCGAGCTTCTGATTCAGGGGATTGTCCTCGGCCAGCAAGATTTTGAGCACCTTTTCAGGCTTGTTCGCAAATATCTCCGAGGGAGACATCTCGTCAGATGACGTTTGAACTTGGCCAGGTTGAGCCTTGATCGTGAAGTGGAACGTGCTCCCTTGTCCCACCGTGCTCTCCACCCAGATTCGGCCGTCCATCATATGCACCAGTTTTTTGGCAATGGTGGTTCCCAGCCCTGTCCCGCCGAAGCGTCTGGTGCTTGAACTGTCTCCTTGGGTGAAGCTGTCAAATATCCGCTTGATATGGTCACCAGGGATGCCGATGCCGGTGTCAGAGACCTCAAAGTGAATGTCAATGAGGTCAGTGGCTCGTGGCTCGTGGCTCGTGGCTTGTGGGTCGTGGGTCGTGGCTTGTGGGTCGTGGGTCGTGGCTTCCGGTTTCCATCCCCGATGGAAGATGTCCATCCCCGACAAAAGATGTCGGGGACAAGGTTTCAAATTTCCATCCCCGATAAAAAATGTCGGGGACAAGGTCTCCAGCTTCCAGCTTCCAGTCTCCACCCGGACTTCCACGCTCCCCTTTTCGGTGAACTTGATGGCGTTTTCCAGCAGATTGAGTAGTATATGGTGAAGGCAGTGGGGATCAGCCTTGATGGCAGGCGGCATATCCGGGCTGATATATAGGGATAGGCTGAGTTCTTTCTTCTCCGCTCTCATCCTCAAAGGCTTCAGCAACCCTTCCATGAGCAGGCGCAGGTCAACGTCCGTTTTTTTCGGCTTGATATGACCGGATTCAATCTCGGAGAAGTCTAAGATATCATTGATCAGGTCAATCAGTGACTCCCCCCCGTTCTTTGCCGTATTGAGAAACTCCCGTTGTTCAGTGGCAAGTTCGGTGAGGTCAACCATTCCAATGGCGTTCATGGGGGTGCGGATCTCATGGCTCATATTCGTCAGAAACTCATTTTTCGCCTGATTGGCCGCCTCAGCCGCTTCCTTGGCTTCCTTAAGCTCCTCCTCGGTACGCTTCATGCCGGTTATGTCTCTGAAAATCGTCATCTTTGAGACGGACCCATTCAGATGAAATAGGGATGAATTGGAAACATGATAATAGCGGCTGTCCTTGGGGCTGCATATCTCATATTCGAAAGGCTCCCCTCTCTTGATTTTCCATTGAAGACACCATGGGCATTCTTCTTTTTGGTCGTGCAGGACCCTGTAGCAGGGTTCCCCGGTCACGTCGCGGCCGGTCCGCCTGATCATCGCCGGGTTCATATAGGCCACACGGAAGTCTGGCGAGCAGATATAGACCGGATCCCTCATGGCCTCCATCATGGAGCGATACTTTTCCTCGCTTTCCCGGAGCGCGTTCTCGGCCTGCCGGCGGGCCTCTTTCCGCCGCACCACCTCCGGGATGAGCACCGGAAGCACGTCAAGATAAATCCCCTCGGGATCCTTTGTCAGATAATCATCAACTCCCAGCCGCATGGCTTCCACTGCAAAGTTCTTTGTCACCCTATGGGTCAGCAGGATAAGGGGGAGATGGCGCTTCTGTTCAATCAGTCTTCTGCAAAGTTCCAGACCGGACAAGTCGGGCAGGTTGTCCGCCGTGACCAGCAGGTTGTATGAACAAGGGGTTGCGTCAATCCGGTTCATGGCGTCTTGGGCAGTGACGCAGGGGGTGATTCGGATCTCGTGTTCATGGGCATTGAATGCCCGTTGAAACGCAAGCAGATCATCTTCATTATTTTCAACCAGCAGCATGTGAAGCCGCGATGATGAGTTGTCAGTGTTCATGGTCTCTCCGATATGCCCGTGCCCTGCTCATGCCCTTGCCGGGGCACGGGCAGGGGCAGGGCGATTTCAGATCAACCCCTCTGTGGTCAGATTCAGAAATACCTGCTCAAGATCGGCCGCTGTCACACCGGCTTCCCGTTTCAAATCCTCGGTGGTTCCGATGGCGATGAGGGCACCTTTGTGGATGATCCCGATGCGGTCACAGATGTCCTCCGCGACCTTCAGGGTGTGGGTTGACATGAAAATGGTCACTCCCTCCCCGGCAAGGTGTCTGAAAAGCTCCTTCAGCATTTTGACGGCCGCGGGGTCAAGCCCCACCGTCGGTTCGTCAACGATGATCACTTCAGGGTCATGGAGCAGGGCCGCGGCCATGATCAGACGCTGTTTCATGCCGTGGGAATAAGATTCGATCAGCTCATTTGGCCAGTCTGACAGGGAGAACATGGCCAGCTTATCTTCCGCCTTCTTGAAAAACGCGTCCACATTGTAAAGATCAGCGGTGAACCTGAGAAACTCCATGCCGGTCAGCTTTTCATAAAGATAGGGCCGGTCCGGGATGAAGCCGATCTTCTGCTTGGCCTTCTCCGGTTCCTCATCCATGCGGATGCCGGCGATGCGGACCGTGCCTGAGGTCGGGGCAAGGATTCCCCCCATGATTTTGATGGTGGTGGTTTTTCCCGCGCCGTTGGGGCCGATGAATCCGAATATCTCCCCTCTTTCCACGGAGAGGTTCAGATCGTTGACCGCAAGAAAATCGGCATACCTTTTTGTCAGATTTTTGAGTTCTATCATTTTCTGGGTTCTGTGTAAAAGATTGTTTGTTCGGAGTCCCCAGTTCGTAGTTCCGCC
>JAOZRQ010000166.1:0-7780 GCA_029940115.1 Desulfobacterales bacterium | reverse complement strand
GGCGGTGTCCGACCGCCTGAAGGCGGAACTACGAACTGGGCTTGCCGTTTCGGACCATCCGCTGTTCCGGGATGTCAGCAAAAACGGGGGTGCGCGTTCTTGGCTTGATGCGTATGAGGTCCGGCGGGCTTTCCGTCACAGTCGGCCCTTTCGGGAATTTGAAGTCACAGCGTGATGCCAATGGGCAGTTCCCAAGTAACACATACGCCCGGTCAAACCTATTCCGCATGTAGAACATCAAGAATTGCCTGTGGATTTTTTGATGCGACGCGCAACAATACCTTGGCTGGCCCTTCTGGTTTCCTTCTGCCTTGCTCCCAATTTCGCAAAGTTCGGACGCTGACTCCCATCATAAGCGCAAATTCATGTTGTGAGACATTGAGCTTGGCTCTGACTGTCCTTATCTCAGGAGGTTCAATCTCATATACGACTTGGTGTCTGTCGTCCGGCCCTGATCTCACCGGCTTCCTTGACACTGGCAATGAGTTTGTCGAAATCTTCTTCCTTCATGAGAGCAACTCCCTTACCATCACTCAACAATTTTCAACCTTATCTTCCCGATGGTCCCTATCAGGTCAAGTTGCTGCTCTCCGGTTGCCAGCCGGATATGGGTCACGTCCGCGGGGAACTGGCCCAAGGCGGCATCCGCGGTGATCCAGTCGCCGACATGCAACAGATTCCACGCGTGATAGTAAAAGCGGCCCTTCTGGTAAACAAGCCCCGTTTCCACTCGGGCGGGGATGCTGGCGGCCCTTGCCAGCGCGGCAAGGAGCATGGCATGTTCGTTGCAGTCACCCATGCGGTTTTCAAGGGTGGAGACGGCATCGGGCAGAGAGAGCACCGGACGCTTTTCAATATGTTCATGAACCCATTGAAACAGCTTTTTCGCTTTTTTCAAACGCGTGTCATCAGGGGAGACAACCTCTTTTGCCAGATTCCGTATCTTCTCATGGTCCGACTGGATGAAAGGTGTCGGTTCAAGAAATTCGGACATCTCCGCAGGTTCCGAAACGCGGATGTCTGACACCGATTCTTTCTGGATGAAGAGGGTGTTTCCTTCAAGGGTCTGCCTTCCGCCATGGATATGGAGATGGTCAAGGCTGATCCCGCTGATCTCAACTCTCAGGATATCCAGCTGCTCAGGATGTTCAATTTGCCGGTTTGATGCCACAGAGGCGATCTTTGTCATATCTTGGCTTGATGCCTCGATCTCGGAAAGCGCATCTTCCTGGCTGGTCTTTTCAAGGGTGATGCCCAAAATCCCCTTTTCCCTCAGGATATCCCCATCCTCCCCGATCCATGCGAGTTGGCTGGCCCCTCTGAACATCAGGGATACCCGCGTGGCGGGTTTCGCCACCCCCATGTTCAGTATCTCCTCTCTGCTGATGACACTCACCTCCACGGTCCCCTGGCTCATGGTTGAAGGATCAAAGATGTCAAAGAAAAAGGTGTCTCCTGGCTTGAAGCCCGCGGCGTTCACCGCATCAGTGATGCTGCCCATGAGATAGGGGGGGTTGTCGAATTCAAATTCAACAGGCCCCGCCCCGAAACTCGGCGATTCAAAGGAGATCACCCCGCCGGAGACCCTCCCTTTTGCAGAGAAACTGAATAGGCCTGAATCGAGTGCGAAGTCAACCGAGGAGAGGGTGAAATCAGGATTCAGCATCGCGGCGGTTTTCAGGTTCATCTCTTGGGTTATGCCTAGTGTGTTGATTCTCATCAATACCGTCTCTATCATAAGATATCCGTCTTCCCCTCTTGAAAAAAGGCTGTGGGAAAACCCGATCTTATGCCCATCCTGAAAGATGTTCATCCATGTGTCCCGCTCAGATGGGGATTCCAAAGAGACGCTGTTCCCCCCGGAAGGGGATTTGGAGAACAGATCCAAGCGTATGGAAAAAAGAATTAAAAACAGGATGCCGAAAATGGCTCCCATGATCTGGAAATGTTTCATTGTCACCACAATTTTTGCAAGAAGATGTTTGTCGCTCCAGAGCTGTGTACAGGAAAGAAACACGGCTTTTTCTAACGGAAAAAAGCCGGGTTTCTTGCCACCCGGAATGGGAAAGAAACCCGGCTTTTTCTGACGGTTTGGGGATCTGTCCGTTCGGGGAAAAAGCCGGGTTTCTTGCCACCCTGAATGGGAAAGAAACCCGGCTTTTTCTGACGGTTTGGGGATCTGCCCGTTCGGAAAAAAACCCGGGTTTCTTGCCACCCTGAATGGGAAAGAAACCCGGCTTTTTCTAGCGGTTTGGGGATCTGCCCGTTCGGAAAAAAAGCCGGGTTTCTTGCCACCCTGAATGGGAAAGAAACCCGGCTTTTTCTAGCGGTTTGGGGATCTGTCCGTTCGGGGAAAAAGCCGGGTTTCTTGCCAAAAAGCCATAATAATCAAATCATGGTGCCTTTATGACACAATTTCCGGAAAATGTCCAGTCTTTTTGGAGAAGGATGAAATATGAGGGATCTGGCCATATTTTCAGGTGTTTGCATCATGGATCAGACAACTTCCCATTGTGAACCGCATATGGACGCGGATGGCCTGCGTGCCGGACAGGGTGCGGATTCATCCGCGGTTTGTGAAAATTGTTTTCTCAAGAAAAATCTTGGAAAACTCTTGGCCGGGTACTTATCAACTTTTTTTTGCTTGCCAATCAGCGTCAATCTGAGGTAATGTTTATCTGAAAAAGAAACCAAGTTTTCTGTGTACAGGACAAAAAGTCTGGAATGGCCGAGAAACCCGGCTTTTTCCCAAACAGGCCGACTTCCCATTTGCAAGAAAAAGCCGGGTTTCTCTTAGTTTCTCAAAGTCCACAATTTTCAATTACATGGAGATTGTAAATATTCGGTAAACCCCGTCCTCGCTCCCGCCGGATTGCCAAATCCGGCGGGATGGGGGTTCGGATTTGTCAATCCGAACCGAGCGTGGGGTGAGGTCGGCGGGTTTTACCGAATACTTACTGGAGATTTTATGGAATTCAAAGATTACCAGAACACCCACCAAATGCTCAAAGAGACGGTGGATGCCCATTCTGACCAGAACGCCTACCGATGGTTCTTGGAGGCTGGTCAGTCGGTTTCTGTCACTTGGGGGGAATTTTACGATCAGGTGAGGAAGGTTTCAAAAAGCCTGATGACCTTGGGGGTCAAAAAAGATGACAAGGTGAACATCATCAGTTACACCTGTTACCGATGGATCCTGTGTGACTTGGGGATCAACAGCATTGGCGGGTGTACGGTGGGAATTTACCAGTCCAACTTGGCCAAGGACTGCAAATATGTCATCAACCATTCTGATTCGGTTCTTGTCTTTGCCCAAGATGAGAATCAGCTGAACAAGCTACTGGAAATCAGGGCGGATATCCCTGATGTCCGCAAGGTGGTCCTTTTCAACGGGACATACCCAAAGGATGACGACTGGGTCATCAGTTTTGAGCAGTTTCTCAATCTGGGAAAGGATGTGCCGGATGAGGAATTTTATGAACGGGTGAATGAGGCAAGCCCCCATGATCCTGCGGCCATTGTCTATACTTCCGGGACCACGGGTGTGCCCAAGGGCGCGGTCCTGACCCATGACAACATCACCTTCACGGCCCAGTCTGTCAAGGGGAGCGGCGAATTCACGGAAGGGGATGAAACCTTCCTTTTCCTGCCCCTGGCCCACGTCTTTGCCAGAACATGCACTTACACCGCTGTGATCCTCGGCAACTGCACCACGTTTGCCCGGGGACTCGACACGCTGATGGAGGACTTCAAAATGGCCAAGCCCCACTGGTTCATCAGTGTGCCGCGTATCTTTGAGAAGATCCATACCAAGATACTGGGCGGTGCCGAGGCAAAAGGCGGCTTGGCACTGACCATCTTCAGGTGGGCCTGTGATGTCGGCAGTCAGGTCAGCGACCTTCAACTGGACAGACAGCCGGTCCCTTTTTTCCTGAATCTGCAACATCAGTTCGCCTGCATGCTGGTGTTCAAAAAGGTGAAGGAAGCCCTTGGCGGGCGGGTGCGCTGGTGCATCAGCGGGGCCGCACCCCTGAATCCTGAGATCGCCAAATTTTTTCATGGGGCAGGCCTCCTGATTCTCGAAGGCATCGGCATGACCGAGAACACCTCTTTCACCAACGTCAACCGGCTGGACAATTATCGTTTCGGATGGGTGGGACCTCCGGGGCCCGGTATTGAGCAGAAGATCGCTGAAGATGGCGAGATCATGTTCCGGGGCCGCAACGTGATGAAGGAATACTACAAGATGCCTGATGAGACGGCCGAGACCATCATTGAAGATGGCTGGCAACTCACCGGCGATATCGGGGAGATTGATTCGGAGAACTTTCTCCGGGTCACCGGGCGGAAAAAGGAGATCATCATCACCGCGGGCGGGAAGAACATCGCCCCCGCGCTCCTTGAGGGAACCCTCGCCACCTCCAAATACATCAGCCAGATTTGCGTCATCGGAGACAGGCGCAAATATCTGAGCGCGCTGGTGACGCTGTATCCGGAGAATGTTGCCATGTATGCCGAGAAAAACGGCATTCCTTTTCAACACACGGATGATCTGCTCAAGGATGAACGGATCGTCAGCCTGATTGAATCCGAAGTGGCGGATATGAACAAATCCTTTGCCTCTCATGAAACCATCAAGAAGGTGACGCTCCTCCCGGAATTCACCGTTGAAAATGATCTGATGACGCCGACGATGAAGCTGAAAAAGAATGTGATCATGGACCGATATGAAGATGACATCAATGCCATGTATGGACCGTGAGGCGTGAAACGTGAGGCGTGAAACGTGATGCGTGATGCGTGATGCGTGAGACGTGATGCGTGAAACATAAAATGCATTCATCATAGAAGGTGTTTGAAAACGCCCCTGCCCGAAACTGCACACGGGCAAGGGGCACGGACAGAGTTTTCAAACACCCTCTAATGGATTTTGTGGTCTGGGGCCACTGTCATTCATACTATGAATTTCTTTCATTTCACAATACAGAAGATCAGTCAATGGGGTAAATACCGTATTTGATGGTGGCAAAATGCGTAATCATGGGGTGGGTTGCTGGAAAAACTGAGTCAGAACATCATAAATCGGCAATGGTCAGCGGAAAGCGGCCATGTCGCCGCTCGCCGCCTGCCCTGAATCCGTCATGATCAGCGAAAAGGAGAACAAAAATGAGTTCAGATTTGGAGGACAAAATCGCACAAAACAGGCAGGAGATCAAAGCTGACAGAATGGACATGTCCCTCGGTGAGATCATGAACATGTGCGAGGATGACGAGATCAGAATTTCGCCGGGGTATCAGCGGGCATTTCGCTGGGATGTCGGGCATCAGACAAGATTCATCGAGTCAATCCTGCTTGGCATCCCCTTTCCCCCGATTTTTGTGGCGGAGGATGAGCACAATGTCTGGGAGTTGGTTGACGGACTCCAAAGAGTGTCAACGGTTTTGTCATTCTTCGGCAAGTTGGGAGATGAAAGGAAAAATCATCTGAGGTTGGTGAGGGGCGGAATCATTGAGGAATTGGAAGGCATCACAATTGACACACTGCCTCTGAAATATAAGTTGCTGATCAAAAGGGCGGTTTGTCGTGTCGAGATTGTCAGGTTGGATGGCGGCTTCAACATGAAATATGAATTGTTCAAGAGATTGAACACGGGTGGCCTGACATTGTCCCCTCAGGAAATCAGAAGTTGCGTGTTTGGAATGGACGATGACGGGTTCAATGCATTTCTGACCAAGTTGGCATCTGACACCTCCTTTCAGAAAATCGTGAACATTGGTGTCTCTGACAAGGAACAGATGTCATATGAGGAACTTGTCTTGAGATATTTGTCCCTCAAAAACAAAAAGGGAGGATGGGGTCAAGACATGCAGCAACACTTGGACAACTACATGGAAGATGTTGTTGGTCATGGGAATGAGTTTGATTACAAAGCGGAAAGAGACCTGTTCTCCAGAATTGTGAACATCCTCAGGCAGACCAAGGGCGACATGTTCAGAACGTCAGGATTGAGTTTTTCAGCAGGTACCTATGACCCAATAATGCTGACATTCGCTGAACATGTTGATTTTTTTGAGAACATTGAAATTGAGGAGATAGACCGGATTGTTGAGGATATGAAAAAGGATTCTGGTTTCAAGAAAAATGCGGGTTCTGAAAGCAGCAGTCAAAGTGAGATCAATGCGAAAATTGAGATCATGAAAAAATATTTTGGCATAAAACAATCATGACCTATGACGACAAAGTAAAAAGAATCATTGAGGAAATAGTCAGGGAAAGAGATTGGCGTGAAAGAGAGTTTTCTGTCATGAAAGGCATATATCTGAGGTTGAAAGAGAATGAAAAATCGCTGAAGACATATGCAACCATGTGCATCCCAATCATATATGCCCACTGGGAGGGTTTTTGTGTGACCATTTTCAGACATGTTTGTGACTTCGTCAATCAACAGAATTTGAACCATGATCAGCTTTCCATAAGTCTTTTCACATTCTCAAAATCAAGGACCTACGATTATTTGAAGGGCAAACAGAGCTTTGAGCAGCGGTGCAAGTTTTCAAAAAGTTTTATAGACGCACTCAACGCGAATACAATTGTCATACCAAACAGATTCAATACCAAATCAAATTTGAAATATGACATGCTTGGGGAAATGCTTGAAATTTTTGAACTTGATGCCAATGAGGTGGTCAAATACAAGCGAGATTTGAACAAACTTGTCGAAATCAGAAATCATATCGCACATGGTGAAAACAGCATAATTGTCAGTGAAAGAATCTTGTTGGACAACATGACATTGGTTTTAAGCTTGATTGATGAACTCATCGTGATATTTGAGAATTTTTTGAATAATAAAAGTTATTTGAAGTGCGAATAATTTAACTTTGAAGTGCGAACATTGCCAACAGATTCACTCACATGAAACGTGATTCGTGATGGCGTGACACGCAGATCACGCATCACGGGTCACGCATCATGAGTCTTGGCACGAGCAACCTTTGGCTATGCCAAATCATTGGCATATTGACTTGTCATGAAATTCCTCGCAAATTATTGCTTTCAACACCTCGCTTTCGGCTCTCAGCACTTCATTTTCAGCTTTCAATTCCTTGATCGCTTCCACCAATAAGGCAGTAATCGGCGCATATTGCATGGAGTAGGAATCATCTTTCTTTTCAATCAGTTCCGGTATCACATCAACTGCCTCCTAAACAATAAATCCCCATTTGCCTGCCTTTAGGAGGCGTGAGACGTGAGGCGTGGGGCGTGGGGCGTGAGGCGTGAAACGTGAGGCGTGAAACGTGAGGCGTGAGGCGTGAGGCGTGAGACGTGATGCGTGAGGGTGAAATTCATCACGCATCACGTCATCACGCAATCACGTTTCACGCAATCACGTTTCACGCATCACGTCATCACGAACAGGGTCTTTCCTCTGTTGCCAGGAATAGCTTTTCTGTAGGCATTTATGCGTATGCAACTGTCTCACAGATTTGCGATTTGCTTCGATTTCAGAACGCACACACGGAATAAAGTGTTGCAATTCGCTGGTGATCTTTTCTGTCAAGTTCAACATCTCTCTTTCCCTCCTATGTAAATCAGTTTGAAGAGTTTGTGAGTTTAAAGAGTTTAATGAGTTTGTGAGTTGTTTCTGTAGGGTTCGGGTTTGATTGTTGCCGTCATGTTTGATGCCTCCATTTTTTTGCCTTGGTGTGAGAATTTATGTCCACTTTTTGGCAGACAACTTTTGTCCCCACTGTCTGAACCAGGATTCACAGGATTGAA
>JAOZRQ010000672.1 GCA_029940115.1 Desulfobacterales bacterium | reverse complement strand
GACATCCGGTTCCACCGCGTATGTTGCCCTGCCGATGAGTGACTTGGGAAACAGCCTCTACTCGGGCACCATTCCCGCGGAAGATGTGACGCCGCCATATGTGCAGTATTACATTTCCGCATCAAACGGCTCAGTCACGTCAACAATGCCCCTGGTGGACCCCGCGAGCCATCCGATTGTCGTCTCGGTACTTCCGAACATGCCCCCGGAAATCACCCACACCTCTGCCATCTCCGCTTGGCAGGGCCAGAACATCAGCATATCTGCCCAAGTTGAGGATGTGACCAATGCGGTTTCGGAGGTGATTCTTTATTACAGGGAGATCGGAGATGCCATCTACAAAACGCTTTCCGAGTCTCCAAATGTGAAACTGGCACAGTTCTCGGCGACCATCCCCGGAACGGTCGTCACAGGAAACGGGGTGGAGTATTATCTGCATGCAGCAGATGATTTCGGCGTCTCAAGCACCTACGGCACGGCTGACAGTCCGATTCAGGTGTTTGTCAGCGCACAGATCGCCGCTGCCACACAAAAGGAGATCGGAAACATCACCGTCTATGCGGATGCCATCGTTCAGGATGATCCGAGCAATCCGAACTCATCGTGGACGGCCAGTGGAAACGTCATGATCGGAACCAAGGTCAGTGGCAAGAAACTGTTGCGTATCGGCACATCCCTGAGGATGCGGTATGACACGAATACGATTGAAGGGATCAGCGCGGGGGATCTGACCGCCCTCAGCATCAAGCGGAACCCGCTTCAGCCGGCTGAGAACATCCCGGTTTACCGCGGCGATTTCAAGGTGGACTGCTCTGCAAACCCGCCGGTTCTGACCATGAACGGGGGGATATCGAAACTGAGGCTCATCGGAAACCTCACATTCTTCTTCCCTTTTGCCGAAAACACCATAACGATCAAAGATGATGAAATCGTCTTGCATGATGTGTCCGCCCAGATCGTGAAGTCCATAACCGCCCTCATCACAGTGGGTGATCTCACCCTTTCGCAAACTGGCGGGTCGGGTGATCCTATCACGGTGAACCTTTCCGAAATTTTTCCGATAAAGGGATCCATATGGGAATTGTCAAACCTGAAGTTTGTGATTGATTTCATCAAGCAATCCCTCACTGGATCCGGAGAGTTTGCCATCAAGGGGTTGCTTGGAGATCCGAGAGGGGGCGTTGGTGTCACCTTCGGCTTCCTCTATGATCCTTTTGCCATCGAAACTGTCGGCGGAAAACTGGCTTTTCCACCTGCTTGGCAACAGGCCCTTACGATACCGACGACCCCACCCTCTCCCATAGGTGTCCGAATTGCCAGCGGTTCGTTTCTCGTGGACAAAATCAGTTCCGGATCATCCGGCCTGCAACTGACTGCTGGCTGTGGCGTGAAACTCGTTGATGCTGCCCAGATTGCGGAAGCAGTGGAGGCGGTTATCGGATACACTCCGATTTCAGGCGACCTTGCTTTGCTGATTTTAGCGGAAAAGTGGAGTTGTCAGGGGCTGTCAAGTTGCTGGAAAAACTTGAGCTTGCCAACGGAAAAATCGGGATCGGGAACCCCACTTTTGTGGAGGGGAACGTAAACATTGCTGATACACTCATCGGCCGTCTCTATCTTTCTGTGGGTGCGCCTCCGGGTTATTTTGAAATGGTGGGCCAGAGCAGCATGACATTCCAGATTCCCTCTGACGCCCTGTGGATAGGCGGTTACAAATTGGCCGACATGAAGACGGACGCGACCCTGAGATTCAACGCGAGCGGCATTGACATGGCCGACTTCCGAACTCAGTACAAGCTCTTCTTCATTGAAGTGGGCATCCGCCTTGACATCAGTGAGATATCCGATCCGAATCTGTATCTCACCGGATGGGACAAGACCATCCAAGTATTCAAAAGACGATCGGCAAGGTCCGGACTGAGAGACTTCACCCTTGATCAGGATTATGACCAGGTGGTGGTCAAGATTCTCAGCGAAGCCAACACCGCGCGGTTCACCCTCACCTTCCCGGACGGAACCGTCCATACGCCGGAGGATGCGACCCCAACCTTGTCGCCGGATGACCCGAATGCCGGAAATGTGGGCAACATCTTTTTTCTCAGCAACATGGACGCAAATGAGGCCTACTACGCGATCAACGAGCCGCCCCAAGGTGAGTATCTGATAGAAGTGACCAATGAGGCGGATATCGGAGACTACGACCTCATGCTCCTCGGGCCGAACAACAAGCCTGCGATCACCGTTGACACACCGGCAACGGATCTGAGATGGGACGGTGTCTCGTCTGTGGAGGTTTCCTGGACAGCGGAAGATATCGACGACAATGCGGACATAGACCTTTACTATGACACCGACAGCACCGGGAACAACGGTCTCCTCATTGCCACCGGAATGAAGGAGGAGGATGCGGAGAACACCTATCAGTGGGAGATCGATTCGAGTGTCCAGTCCGGCTCCTATTATGTGTATGCACGGATTGATGACGGTGAGAACGCTCCGGTGTTTGCGTACAGTGTGGGAAAGGTCATCGTCGAGAATCCCGATGCGCCTGCGGTTCCGAGCAATGTTGTCGCCACTCCCCAGGATGGCAGCATCCAAGTGGCGTGGGATGCCAACACAGAGGGGAACCTGATGGGCTACCGGGTTCACCTCTCTGACAATCCCGGAGCCGGTTCCTTCAAGTACGATTTCGGAGCCGGAACGGACACCTCCTATCTCATTGAGGGGCTGGTCAACGGCCAGGATTATGAAGTGGCAGTCAGCGCGGTCAGCACAGACGGGCTGGAGAGCAGTCTGAGCCTCCCTCGTCAGGCCTCGCCCAATGGCACCGGCACTGGCGGAAGCCCTGATCTGACGGTTGACACAGACAACTCCTCAGTCGCCCTGAAAGCCGGTGCGGAGGATGTGATCACCATCCAGGTGAGGATCAGGAACGACGGCGCATTTGAGTCATACTCGGCAAAGGTGTCATGCTATTACGGAGAAATGTCGGACGCGAATCTCATCGGCACCCAGATGCTGGGCCAGATTGACTCGGGGGACCATGCCGATGCCGAGTTTGAATTTGACACCGGCGTTCTGCTGAGTGATCCGACTACCAAGAACATCTTTGTGAAGCTTCATGATGTGGTGTTGCCTGAACTGGAAACAGGGAACACCATCGGCATCATTGAGAACACTCTGCCTCCGGACAAGCCTTGCAAGGCAAGATTCATGGCCGATCCGGCAAGCGGTTACGCACCGCTGACCGTCAACTTTGATGGGTCCGGTTCCCGCGGGCAAAGCTTTGAGTGGGATTATGGGGATGGCACAGCCAAAGGCATGGGCAAGAC
>JAOZRQ010000165.1 GCA_029940115.1 Desulfobacterales bacterium | reverse complement strand
AATCACGCCTCACGTTTCACGCCTCACGTTTCACGCCTCACGTTTCACGCCTCACACAACAAACAGCAGCAATAACGCGATAACAAGCGAATAAATGCCGGTGGACTCGGAAACCGCCTGCCCCACGAGCATGGTCCGGGTCAAAAGACCCGCTTCGTTGGGGTTCCTGCCGATGGCCTCACATGCCTTTGCCGCGGCCATGCCTTCCCCCACACCGGGGCCGATGGCACCCAACCCCATCGAGAGACCTGCTCCAAGAAAAGCCGCTGCCTGAATGATATCTGCACCTTCAATTGCCATTTTTATCCTCCGTGTAAAAATTATGAAGGATGAACTGCCCATAGGTTCATCTGTGTGGACGGAACATCATCACCTTCGCTCCCATGTAAATTATGAAAGATGAAGGATGAAGGATGAACTCTGCGTATGTGTGGGCGGAGTATCATCTTCACACCTCTGTAAATTGTAAATTGAAGCATAACGCCTCACGTTCCACGCCTCACGTTCCACGCCTCACGTTTTCACGCTTCACGAATCACGTTTCACGCCTCACGTTTCACGAATCACGTTTCACACAACAAACAGCAGCAATAACGCGATAACAAGCGAATAAATGCCGGTGGACTCGGAAACCGCCTGCCCCACGAGCATGGTCCGGGTCAAAAGCCCCGCTTCGTTGGGGTTTCTGCCGATGGCCTCACATGCCTTTGCCGCGGCCATGCCTTCGCCCACACCGGGGCCGATGGCACCCAGCCCCATTGAGAGACCTGCACCAAGAAAAGCGGCTGCCTGAATAATGTCTGCACCTTCGATTGCCATTTTTATCCTCCTCTTCATGGAAAATGGGAAATAAGAAGCCTTCAATTTTCATGGACATCATGGCATCCGTCATGTCTCAACCACACGCCACCCTGCTCTTGTCATGCCGGACACGGGCAGGCCAGACGTGGAACATGCTTTCCGGATGGATTTGAAGGATGCCCAATTCACACAACAAAAATCAGAATCAGCGAAATCACCAAGGAATAAATGCCTGTTGATTCAGCCACCGCCTGCCCAACAAGCATCAGCCGTGTCAGTTCGGAGATCGCTGACCGGTTCCTCGCTATCCCCGCCACCGCGCTCTGGGCCGTAAACCCCTCACCGATCCCAGGTCCGATGGCTCCGATCCCCATGCATAGTCCTGCTCCGATCAGTGCCGCACACGGTGAGAGTGCATCTGTGGCCTCAAAACTTTTGAACATCAGTATGAAGCTGACCAGCAATCCGTAGATGGCTGTGGTCTGTGTCACGGCCTGTCCGAGAAGCATGATGTTTGTCACAGGCGTGACGCTTTCTGGTTGCCTTGAAACCCCTTCGCAACTTGCTTGGGCAACCAAGCCGCCTCCCAGACCTGATCCGATGGCTCCCAGACCCGAGGCGAGTCCCGCGCCCAGCAGAGCCGCCCATGTGGGCGATATCGGACGGTCTGAAAAGTTTGTGAACAACAGAATAAACGATGTCACCAGTGCAAATATGGACGGCGTCTGACAGACCGCGGAACCAATCAGCATGTTGGTGGTCAGACGGTTGCTCATGCCCGGTTGCCGAGACATCCCGGTACAGGCGGCACCTGCGGGAAACCCGGATCCGATCCCGGAACCGATTGCCCCGAGTCCCATGCACAATCCTGCCGCAAAGACGGTTGCAACCGTCAGATAGGACTGTGCCGAGAAATTCATGAACAGCAGAATCATGGCCACAACCAGCGCGAAAATGGATGCGGATTCCGCAACGGCCTGACCTACCAGCATGGATTTGAATATTTCGCCTGTTGCCCTCGGGCTTCTCGATATGGCCGCATTGGCCTCGGCAGCCGTGTAGCCTTCACCGATTGCCGCTCCCATGGCACCGAATCCCATGGCCAGAGCGCCGCCCATGTAAGCAGCCACATTAACCCATGTTTGAATGTCGTATCCCATAAACTCTTTTACCCGTCAGAAATCGGCTTTTGTCAGGTTTGACTGAACCAACGGCCGGTTTCTTCAATTAATTAGACTTTATCGTGAAATGCACTCTCGTCCCGTGCCCGTGTCCGATTTTCAGGTATGGACAGGCATGGGCGTAAACGCCCTATTTTATCTGCACTGAGATATAGACAAGCGTCAGCATCGTAAAGACAAACGCCTGAATTGCCCCGACAAAAATGCCGAAAAAGGCGTTCAAAAAAGGGGGCAGAATCACACTGTAGGTGAGATAAGAGACTACGAGTATAATAATGGATCCCCCCATGATGTTTCCGAACAGACGAAAGGAGATGGAGACAATCTTCGCGAGCTCGCCGATCACATTCAGCGGCATCATCAGGAAGATCGGCTCGAAATACTCTGCCGCATACTTCTTGAACCCCTTGCTCTTTATGCCTGCATAATGGGCAATGCAGAAGCCCATGATGCCAAGACTCAGCGGGGTGTTCAGATCCTTTGTCGGCTCGTGCAGATGGGGAAACATGCCGATCCAGTTGGAAAGAAGCAGGAACATGAACAACGCACAGATCAGCGGGCCGTACTTTTCCGCCCGCTCCTTGTCCATGGCGTCTTCCACCAGATTGTAAATCTGGGATACAACCAGCTCCCCCATGATCTGTATGGGGCCAGGGAGCACACTCTTCTTTCTGGCGGCAAAGAATCCGAAAATGATCAGTACCATGATGACCAGCCATGTCATCAGAATGGCGTCCAGATTGAGCGTCATATTGTATCCGAACACCGGAATAATCAACTGATAGACCTTACCCAATTCCTCCATAATCCACCTTGATAATTTGATTATGTGATGCGTGAAACGTGAAACGTGAAACGTGAAACGTGATGCGTGAAACGTGATGCGTGAAACGTGATGCGTGAAACGTGATGCGTGAAACGTGAAACGTGAAACGTGATGCGTGAAACGTGATGCGTGATGTGATCCATCGTTCACATGTTTCAATTGCCACTCATCACGCATTACGTTTCATGTTTCACACCCCATTTTAATTGTCACGCATTATCATCTTTCACGCCTCACGTCTCATGCCTCACGTCTCACGTCTCACGCCTCACGCCTCACGTTTCACGCCTCACCCATCACGTTCCCTTATATAAGTTAACAGATGGTCTGCAAGTATTACCATCTGAACAGAAAATATGCCAAAAATTGTGGCAAACAGGTTGAACTGATCATACTTGATGGCCACAATCAGGGGCACGGCAATCAGCGCGTATCTGAAAAAGATGGACCCCATGGCCAGAAAGAAAGTCTTCCCTTGGGATTTGCCGATTCTCAGCGGAAGGGTCTCACCGATCAGCACAAAATTCACCACGCTGAAGAGGGTTCCCAATACCAAGCCCTTTCCCAGCGGTTTCTGGCCAGCCAAGATAAAAAGGAGGGCCGCGATAATTGCCGCCATCATGGCCCTGGAAGCGTATTTTTTTTCAGTCTGCCTTATCGGTGACGCCATGCTCCTGTTCTTTCATGTTTCATGTTTCACGTTTCACGAATCACGCCTCACGTTCCACGCCTCACGTTCCACGAATCACGCCTCACGTCTCACGCCTCACGTTTCACACTTCACGCCTCACTTCCGCCCCTCTTCCATTATTTCAAGAATCTGCCGGTAAACCACATTTCCGCCACCGATGATCCCAAGTATAATAAAGATGGTGGTAAAAATCCCCTTTATCCCGATCCATTTGTCAATTTGCCATCCCACAAAAAGGCAAAAGAGGATGCATCCGGCCATTGTCAGGCCGATCTGCATGACAATGGAGAGGTTTTCAGTCCAAGCGCTGTTTTTTTTGTAATCAAAAGACATTTTCGGCCTTCAACTCTTTTCAAAAGGCTTTAGGAACCGTGACTAAACAACTTCCCCATTTCCAGCTCCTGCCGGATTGCCAAATCCGGCAGACGTCTCGGATTTGCCAATCCGAGACGGGCGTGGGCCGGGATGTTGTTTGGTCATGGTTCCTTAAGGTGCTATTTACTCTGGGTTCCAGATGATTGACAACCCAGAAACCATCGCCCAGCCCAAGACCCAGCGGAAAAAATTTGATGATCAAGATTTACAGTTGTACATCCCGAAAAATGGCACTCCCAAAGTGAAACTTTGGCCTCCTCCAACTGTTTTCAAGCGAATCAAATTATATAGCAGATGGGGATCCACTTTGTCAAGCAGATTATTTTGCCGCCCTGAAAGTCAATTGTTTGAACCATAAGATTTGTGTCTCACGACAAAGATCCTTTTCTTCAGTTTGTAGTTCCGCCTTCAGGCGGTCTCACACCGCCTGAAGGCGGGACTACAAACTTTGACACCTGAAGGGGGAACTAAGGAACCATGACCAAACAACATCCCGGCCCACGCTCGTTTCGGATTGGCAAATCCGAGACGTCTGCCGGATTTGGCAATCCGGCAGGAGCTGGAAATGGGGAAGTTGTTTCCTAAGTACCCGGCCAAAAATTTTCCGGGATTTTTCTTGGGAGGACAACTCACAAACCGCGGATGAACGCGGATGAGTCCGCCGTCTGCGTTCATCTGCGTCCATCTGCGGCTCGCAATGGGAAGGTTGTCCCTCATATGCAGACACCTGAAGACATATGGCCAAGTACTTACAAACTTTGACGCGTCATGTTTTGTTGATAGATGACAGAGAAAAGAGACCTGATTGGTCACGCCGGAGATGACAAAGAGCCTGTTGGACAGGGAGACCCGGTCAGCAAGCGGCTTGGCACAAACTTTCTGTGCCCGCTCCCATCTCCTTCTCTGTGCCTTTGCGCCTTTAAATTCTGGAAAACCCTTGGATAGGTCATTCCTCATGAAAAGTGTGGTTCACCTTCCGGTAAAGGCGCACCGTTATGGGTGGAAATGCATGGCTTGATGAAAGATGCCTTCATCTCTCGTTGTTCGTTGTTGACAAAGCCTGCTGATTCCATTATGATCTTGAACGATTCGCCCAGAACTCAGAACCCAGAGCCCAGAGCCCAGAACCCAGAGCCCAGAACCCAGAGCCCAAGCAACCCATGAAACTCTCTGCAACTGAAAAATTGCGTCGTTTTTATCAGATATTCTTGAAGCATGATCGGGTGCTGGTCATGATCAATGCGGACCCGGATGCCATTGCCAGCGCCATGGCCGTCAAGCGTCTGCTGTGGCAAAAGGTCTCAGGTGTCACCCTGTCCCATGTCAACATCATCAAGCGGCCGGACAATCTTGAGATGATCCGTCTTCTGGGGGTGAAGCTCACATATGTGAGTGAGCTTGATGGGAACGCGTTTGACCGCTTTGTCATTCTCGACTCTCAACCGAATCATCATGAGGCCTTTGCGGGATTTGTCTATGACGCGGTGATTGACCATCATCCAGACACCGGATACTCATCGGTCTTCCGGGACATCCGCCCCGAATACGGGGCCACTGCCAGCATCATGACCGAATATCTCCGCGCGGCCAAGATCAGGCCCTCGGCCAAGCTGGCCACCGCCCTGTTTCATGCCATCAAGACAGACACCCGAAATTTTGAGAGACAGGCGCTGATGGAGGATGTCAAAGCCTTCCAGTTCCTCTTCCGACATGCCAACATCCATCTGGCCAGGAAGATCGAGCGGGCGGATCTGCGCCTCGACTTTCTGAAATATTTCCAGACGGCCCTCAAGGAGATGCGTATGCATCGGGGCAGGGTGTTTGTGCATCTCGGACCCGTTGTCAATCCGGATGTCTGTGTGCTGATTGCGGACTTCCTCATGCGGATCTGTTCCGTGAAATGGGCCATTGTCTCTGGCATGTCTGACAGCAGGTTGAGCATCGTGTTCAGAAACGACGGCCTCCGGAAGGACGCGGGAAAGACAGCGAAATCAGGCTTTGGCCATCTCGGTTCCGCAGGAGGGCACAAGAGCATGGCCCGGGCGGAGATATGGCTTGCCGATCTTGAGGGGACCACCGATTGTCAGGATGCCAAGGTGCTGTCCGAATGGATCATCCAACAGGTGGAAACGAATCAGAAAAAGCCGGACGTGGCCTTCAAAAAGGAGATTCTCGGCTTAAAATGAAACTCGGTTTCTGACACCACTGCCGCGTCATGGAAACCTGATCGCCGAATCTCCTGAAACCAGGTTTCCTTTCAGGGACATCAAGCCTGTCAGAAAACGAGCATGGGAAAAAAACCCGGCTTTTTCCCGAATGGGCCGACTCCTCCCCTGCCAGAAAAAGCCGGGTTTCTTTCTAATGGATTCCTGCTTTCGCAGGAATGACATGGATCATAAAAGGATCATTGAAATGACGTTCCATGAAAAAGCTGTTTTGCCGAAAGGCTTCACCTGTGCGGGTGGAAATTGCGGATTGAAGGGCGAGGGAAAGGACTTGGCGATTTTCTGCTCGGAAGTCCGGGCAGATGCCGCGGGGGTGTTCACGAAAAACAAATTTCCGGGCGCGCCGGTCATCCTCGGCAGAGAGATCATCCGAAAGGGCTACCTGAGGGCCATTGTTGCCAATAGCAAGGTGAGCAACGTGGGGACCGGCACCCGGGGATTGGAAAATGCCCGTCGGATGGCCCGAGCGGTCTCCGAGACCTTTGACATCTTAGAGGAGGAGGTGATCATGAGCTCCACCGGCGTCATCGGGAAGCCGTTGCCGGTTGAAAAGATTGAGCGTGGCATCAGGGAGATGTCCGGTCATTTTCAGGACGATCCCCTTGTGGCGGCGGCGGGGATCATGACCACCGACACCTATCCAAAGGCCTTCTCTGTCTCTGTGGAAGAGGCCCGGATCACCATCGTGGGGAAAGGGGCCGGCATGGTCGCGCCGGACATGGCCACCATGCTGATCTATATTCTGACGGATGCTGAGATCAGGAACCCGCTTCTGGATCAGTTGCTCAAGGACGCGGTGGGAGATTCCTTCAACATGCTCTCGGTCGACACCGACATGAGCACCTCGGACACCTGCCTCATCATGGCAAACGGTCTGGCCGGGAAGGTGGATGAACGGCGATTCGCGGAGACCCTGAACGCGGCATGCATTGAGATGGCCAAGATGCTCGCGAGGGACGCGGAGGGCGCGACCAAGCTGTTGCTGGCGAATGTCTCCGGTGCCAAGACAACGGATGAGGCCCGGCTCATCGCCAAGTCCATCATCAATTCCCCCCTGATAAAGACCATGGCCTACGGTGCGGACCCGAATATCGGCCGGGTGCTCATGGCCATCGGGAAATGCACCGAGTGCGAGATTCAGCCCGAAAGGATCGAGATTCAGATCAACAACCGACGGGTCTATTCAGAGGAGGCGAGGAGAGACTTTGACGAGGGGGAACTCCGCAGGCTGTTGGCCGGCGACCCGGTTGAGATCACCGCGAATCTCAACATCGGCCCGGGCCGTGCCACTGCGTACGGCTGTGATCTCACTGAGGGGTATGTCAAGGAGAACGCGGCCTATTATTCCTCATAAAAACCAGCATCTTTTGGCAACGCTGAAGTAAACCGCTTGAACCTGACCGAACTTTGCGCATTTTGTGCTTGACATGCCGGAATCCATCTGTTAATAAGGACACAAATTTTTGGAGACCAAAGGGTTTCCGACATTCGTGGCCTCCTTACATAATAAGGATACAAATTTTTTGGAGGCCAAAAAATGGAAAGACATTTTCCAAAAAATGAGGGCCCATCTCTCCCTCAGAAAGTGAATCCGACTCAGCCCCGCTCCGTCGCATACAAAAATAAGGATGCCAAGCCATTGAGAAGATTTCATTCATACGGACCTGTGGATTGCGAGGAGCATTTCTGCGTTCCCCGAACTGGGCTCATTGAACACTGTTTTGATCAACTGATGGGCAATCCTGGGAAGGGCGGCCATTTTTTCACCATCTGGGCGCCGCGGCAGTGCGGCAAGACTTGGCTCATGCGGCAGGTCGCAGAGAAGATTGAAAGAGAGTCTCCTGAACGATTTGCAGTCGGCATGATGTCGGCTCAAGGGATCATCATGGAAAAGGACGACCCTGACGAGGTACTGTTCAGGCAGCTGCCCCGCATCGTGAGAGAGGCATTCAAAACAGAGCCGCCTGCCCCAAAGACCTGGGATGACTGGATTGACTGGTTTTCAACTGAAAAGGGCCTGTTTGAGAGGCCGGTCATCCTCTTCATGGACGAGTTCGACAGCCTTCCCCCCAATGTGATTGACCATCTGGTCACCTTGTTCAGGGATATGTGCCTGAAGCGGGAGAGCTTCGTCATCCACGGCCTCGCCCTGATCGGCGTCCGGGCGGTCCTCGGCGTGGAAAGCGAAAGAGGCTCACCTTTCAACATCCAGCGATCCCTGCACGTGCCGAATCTGACAAAGGCGGAGACATGTCAGCTTTTTGAGCAGTATCAGAGCGAAAGCGGGCAACGGATTGATCCGGAAGTTGTTGAAAAAGTGTATGATTCCACGCTCGGGCAACCCGGACTGGTGGGCTGGTTCGGAGAGCTTCTGACGGAAAAACACAATCCCGGAGCGGAAAAGGCCATTGACATCCGCACATGGAAAAACATGTATGCGGCGGCTTTGCACAGGGAATGGAACAACACCATGCTGAATCTGATCAAAAAGGCGCAGGGGGAGCATGCGGATCATGTCTTGGAACTGTTCACCAAGTCCGACCTGCCCTTCAGCATCCGTGCCGAATGGTGCAGCCATCTGTATCTGAACGGCGTCATTGACGCTTTGGAATCCGAGGATTCTGCCGGTGACAAGGTTTATGTCTGCCGTTTTTCGTCGCCTTTTGTCCAAACCTGCCTGTATGAGGCGTTCACAACGGATCTGACCGGAGACCGTCTGCCGATCCTGGCCCTTGAGCCTCTGGACACGCTCTCCGATGTGTTTGACAGTCCTGAACCTGACATCCCCGCCCTGCTGGAACGCTACAGGAATTATCTGAAAAGGCTGAGGGCCAGAGGCATCAATCCCTGGAAAGACCAGCCCCGGCGATCCGATCTGCATTACACGGAATATGTGGGGCATTTTCATCTGTATTCCTGGCTTCAGAATGCCGTGGGCAGGCTTTGCAGCATCAGCCCGGAGTTTCCCACCGGCAACGGGCGGGTGGATCTGCACCTGCGTTGCGGGGACAGGCAGGCCGTGATCGAGGTCAAAAGCTTCAGGGACCAGGCGGAACTGAGACATTCGCAGGCACAGGCCGCAGAATACGCCCGGAAACTGAAAATTCCGTCCGTCACCTTGGCCGTGTTTGTGCCTGTGGAGGATGAGAACATCTTGAGCGAACTGTCCGGGACGCATGCCATTGGTCAGGTGCGGGTCACGGTGGTGGCCATCGGATGGGTGTAAACAATACTGGTGCTGAAGATAAGGGCACAATTTTTTGAAGAGGCCCAAAGAATGAGGAGGCATCTTCCAAAAATGGGGGGCGTCGCTCCTTCAGAAAATGAATCCGATTCACCTCTCGGCTCTTGAAAGAGAGGCAAAACTTGACCTTTCATCTGAAATGCCCAATTCAGTGACATCAGCACATCAGCATTTTTTGTCCTGTAACAGGGCAAACAATTGAAAGAAAGGTGCAAAAATCAAAAAAAGCCCCGCCAGCTTTACGCTGACGTGGCTTTTTGCAGTTCTGTGCGGCAAGCTTGGAGTGCTATATATCCGGCGGGATGACGAATTCATGAAACATTTCATCCTTCATCCTTCGGTTTCCGGCAGGATGACGAATTTATGAAACATTTCATCCCTCAATCACCAGATGCCGGTCAATCAGTTCCACCAAGTCAATCGCCTCCATCTCACCTTCCAAGCCGCTGGTCTTGATCGCATCCTCAAGGTTGACCATGCAGAAGGGGCAGGCGGTGACGATTACGGTCGCGCCGGCTTCCTTTGCCATCTCCACCCGAAGATTGCCCATCCGGGTCTCCTCAACCGGCTCGTAAAAGAGCATGAGCCCGCCCCCGCCGCAGCAGAAGGAGCGGTCCCGGCACTTGGCCATCTCCACGCGGCGGATCTCCGGAATCGCGTCAATCACGTCTCTAGGGATGTCATACATGTCGTTATGGCGCCCCAGGTAGCAGGGATCATGATATACATAGACCGCGTCGCTTGTCTCAACAGGCTTCAGGCGGATGCGCCCCTCTGTGATGCATCTCGCGATCACCTCGCTGATGTGCTCGGTCGGGGGGAGTCCCTTGTAATCCTTGAGGAACGCATTGAGCGCGTGGGGGTCTGCGGTGACGATCCGCTCAACCCCCGATTCAAGGATCGCCTCGGTGTTCTGTTCCCGGAGATCCTGAAAGAGCATCTCCTCACCGAACCGCCTCACCTCATGGCCGCTGTCCTTTTCCAGCTTTCCCAGTATCCCAAAATCAACGCCGGCCGCGGTCAACACCCGGGCTGTGGCTCTCCCGATCTCCTGGATTCTGTCATCATAGGAGGTGATGCTGTCGAGGAAATAGAGGGTCTCAGCTTGGCCCCCGCTGTCGAGCATCTTCACCTCAATGCCATGATCCTTTTTCAAGGGCTTGGTCCAGTCGGCCCGCTTCTTCTCCATCTTGCCCCAAGGATTGCCGCGCTTTTCCAGCGCGCTCAATGGCTTTTGCAGGGATTGGGGCACATTCCCCTCATCCACCAAGCCCCGCCTCAAATCCACGATCTTGTCAACATATTCGAGGGTGAGGGGGCATTCCTCCTCACACGCGCCACAGGTGGTGCAGGACCAGATCTCATCCTCCTCGAATATGTCCCCCATCAGAGGCTCTCTTTTGACAAAATCCCCTTGTAGGGGAAAATGGCTGAAACAGTAATCCCGGGATTTGATGCTGATGAACCGGGGGGAGAGGGGACGACCCACCGCATTGGCAGGGCACTGGTCCGAGCATCTCCCGCAGTCCGCGCAGGAATAGAAGTCAAGGAGATGCTTCCAAGTGAAATCCTCAAACTTCTTGACCCCAAAGGACTCCACATCATCCAGCTGGTCATCCGCAATCCCCCACTTCACCGGCTTGATCGTGCCCTTGTCCAGCTTCATGAAGAACACATTGAAGATGGAGGTGATCACATGAAAATGTTTTCCCATGGGCAGAAAGCAGAGGAAAAAGAAAAAGGTGAGATCGTGGACATAATAGGCCATCACATGGGTGGTCTGGAGTGTCCCGATATCCGTGCAGAGCAGGGCCTTTTTCATGAACCAGGCCAAGCTGAGGGGAGCCGGCAGGTGGTGGGAACAGATCCCTTGCTGAAGGTTTGCAGCCACCGCGCTGGCCTCAAAATAGCTCTCAGAGAGCATCAGCAGTCCGATGAGGCACAGGACAAAGACCGCCTCTCCGGTGTGGTCCTTCCCGTATTTTTCAGGGACCGCGTATCTTTCAGGTTTGAAAATCCCCCGCCGAATCGCCGCGATGACACACGCGAGCAGCACCATGGTCGCGGCATAATCCTTGAACACATTGTAAACCGTGCCGAGCAGTCCACCAAATCCCGGAAGCGCAAAGTCCGGGGAGATGCCGATCATCACCAGTGAGGTGGAACGGATGGACAGGATGACAAACCCGGCGAAAATCAGGATGTGAAGCACACCCGCGACCATGTATCTCGGCTGTTTCCACTGGGCCAGCCATATCTTGAGCACCCGGACAATCCGCTCGGGCAGACGGTCAAAGCGGTGGTCAGGGGCCGCCAGAATCAGCGGCGCGATCCGTTTCGCCATGATATAGGTGAATATGGCCACCCCGACAACCGGGATCAGAACGGAAAACAGCCAGCCGGGCAGACCCATGAGGGACGCGCCGGCTGGGGGAGTCAACGCTTCTTTTACCATTTAACCTCCTTATGATTCGTTTGATTGGTTATTATAGCCTTGCTGAGTACAGGACAAAAAGTCGGGAATGGCGAGAAACCCGGCCCCCGACAAAAAATGTCGGGGCAAGCTTTTTTCCCCAACTGGCCGACTTCCCAACTGCAAGAAGAAGCCGGGTTTCTTTTCACAATCACTTTTTTTGTCCTGTACATAGCCTTGTACAAAAAGATTGTCCAAGGTCGATTTTCCGAACCCTTATTGTCAGGAATTCATAATTTCAATTTTGGACAAACATTATGTTAAAGGCTCTATCAACAGTCCTGCGGGATGGGTCTCCCGCTCCTGAAAATTCCAGTTTCAGTTCGGATTTGTCAATCCGAACCAAGCGACAGGTGCGCTTTTGGCGGATTGAGCAATCCGGCAGATGGTTCGGATTTGTCAATCCGAACCGAGCAAGGGGCTCACCATCCGCTCAAGGGGCTCACCATCCGCTCTTGGCGGATTGGCAAATCCGGCGAGGCGTTGCTTCTTATGGTTCGGATTTGTCAATCCGAGCCGAGCGACAGGGTGCGCTTTTGGCGTATTGAGCAATCCGGCAGATGGTTCGGATTTGTCAATCCGAACCGAGCGAGGCGTTGCTTCTTATGGTTCGGATTTGTCAATCCGAGCCGAGCGACAGGGTGCGCTTTTGGCGTATTGAGCAATCCGGCAGATGGTTCGGATTTGTCAATCCGAACCGAGCGA
>JAOZRQ010000164.1:11601-12524 GCA_029940115.1 Desulfobacterales bacterium | reverse complement strand
GTGAGGCGTGAGGCGTGAGGCGTGAGGCGTGAGGCGTGAGGCGTGAGGCGTGAGGTGAAGCGCAAAATTCTTAACCCTTAACCCTTAACCCTTAACCCTTAACCCTTAACCCTTAACCCTTCATCCTTAACCCTTCATCCTTAACCCTTCATCCTTAACAAAGTTGGGGAGGTAGTTATGGGAAAGACATTCAAGAAGCCGGAAGCGCTTTCCGAGAATCATACGCACTATTGCCCGGGATGCACCCACGGCGTCATTCACCGATTGGTCGCGGAGGTGATTGATGAACTGGGGATTCAGGGCCGTACGGTCGGCATTGCGCCGGTGGGATGCGCGGTATTGGCTTACAATTATTTTGATACGGACTTTCAGGAGGCGGCCCACGGCCGCGCGCCGGCGATGGCCACCGGAATAAAACGGGTTCGACCGGACTTGATGGTGTTCACCTACCAAGGGGACGGTGATCTGGCAAGCATCGGCATGGGTGAGATCGTTCACGCGGCCAACCGGGGGGAGAAATTCACCACCATCTTTGTGAACAATGCGGTTTACGGCATGACCGGCGGCCAAATGGCCCCCACCACCATGCCGGGTCAAAAGACAACCACCTCGCCTTTTGGCCGCAATGTGGATGACTGCGGCATGCCGGTGAAGATGGCCGAACTCCTTTCGTCTCTTCAGACCCCCGGATACATCACCCGGCAGACGGTGATCAAACCGAAATATATTGTCAAGGCAAAGAAGGCGATCAAAAAGGCGTTCACCTATCAATTGGAAGGCCGATGTTTCAGCTTGGTGGAAGTGGTGAGCACTTGCCCCACCAACTGGGGGCTTACCCCCTTGGAAGCGATTCAATGGGCTGAGGAGACCCTGCTTTCTTATTACGAGTTGGGCGAATATAAAACACCGGAATAGCTGTAAGC
>JAOZRQ010000164.1:0-11501 GCA_029940115.1 Desulfobacterales bacterium | reverse complement strand
TCGAAGCTGTAAGTTGTAAGCTCGAAGCTGTAAGTTGTAAGCTCGAAGCTGTAAGTTGTAAGCTCGAAGCTGTAAGCTTGAAGTATCCGTGACCGAACAAGTTCCCCATTCCCCTGCCGGATTGCCAAATCCGGCAGGAGGTTCGGATTTGCCAATCCGAACCGAGCGCGGCGGGGATGTCATTTGGTCACAGCCGGCAGGTTCGGATTTGCCAATCCGAACCGAGCGCGGCGGGGATGTCATTTGGTCACAGCCGGCAGGTTCGGATTTGCCAATCCGAACCGAGCGCGGCGGGGATGTCATTTGGTCACAGCCGGCAGGTTCGGATTTGCCAATCCGAACCGAGCGCGGCGGGGATGTCATTTGGTCACAGGTCCTAAGCTGTAAGCTCGAAGTTGCTTACAGCTTACAGCTATTAAGGAGGAAAAATGCAAAGTGAAGTGATGTTTGCCGGTTTTGGAGGCCAAGGGATTTTGTTGAGCGGAAAAATTCTTGCCCAAGCCGCAATGGACAAGGGGCTTCAGGTGGCGTGGATCCCGTCATACGGCCCGGAAATGCGGGGAGGAACCGCCTACTGCACGGTGGTCATCAGTGACAGGCCCATCGGCTCTCCGATTATCAGGAATCCCTCACATCTGGTGGCCATGAACCGCCCTTCTCTGGAGAAATTCGCGACGGTGGTGAAGCCGAAAGGAGTGGTACTGGTTAACAGCTCCTTGATTTCTGTCCGGTCCGGTCGGTCGGATGTGGATGAGCTGGTGGTGCCGGTCACGGAAATCGCCAACGAGCTGGGCAGTGCCAAAGCCGCGAACATCGTGGCCCTGGGCGCGTTTGTCGCGCGCAGCAAAATCGTTGACTTTGACGCGCTGACAGCATCCGTCAAAAATGAGTTCGCCAAAAAAGAGAAGTTCATCCCCCTCAACATGAAGGCGCTGGAGCGGGGGAAGCAGGCTGCCGCATAAATCCCAGCAGGAGCGACAGAAGCCTTCGCTCACAGGAGGCACTGAAGCGGGGGAAGCAGGCTGCCGCATAAATCTGGATCTCCGTGAACTTGAACGTGAGCGGTTCATGTTCAAGTTCAAGGAATGCCCAACTTCAAGCTGACACTGCGATTTGGCCATCATTTGAAAACTTTATGAAACAACTGCTAATCACAATAGACGGCCCTGCCGGGGCCGGCAAGACAACGGTCAGCCGGATGCTTGCCGATCGTCTCGGATACAGGTACATTGACACCGGCGCGCTCTATCGGGGAGTGGCATATGAGGCAAAAGTTGCCGGCATCTCGGTGGATGATGATCCGGGACTTGAAACACTCTGCCGCACCCTGACCCTGAAATTTGTGCGAAATGAAAAAGGAACCCGGCTCGTCTCCGGTGAATCGGATATCACCGACAACATCCGAGCCCCTGACATCACCATGCGCTCATCCGCCGTCTCCGCCAGGCCGATGGTCAGAACCTGTCTGCTGGATGTGCAACGGGAGATGGCCCGGGAGGGAGGGGTTGTCTTTGAGGGGCGTGACATGGGGACGGTGGTTTTTCCGGATGCGGACCTGAAATTTTTTCTGAATGCATCCATTGATATCCGATCCCGTCGGCGTCACACTGAACAGAGATCATCAGTCGGTCAGACGCTGGCAGAGGTGGAAAAGGATATGAGGCGTCGGGACGAAAAGGACAGTTCCAGAACCGTGGCCCCCTTGAAGCCGGCCGAAGATGCCATCATCATAGATTCCACAGAACTTTCGGTTGAAGCGGTTGTGGAACGGATGTTATCCTATGGAACCGTGACCAAATAACTTCCCCATTTCCAGCTCCTGCCGGATTGCCAAATCCGGCGGACGTCTCGGATTTGCCAATCCGAAACGGGCGTGGGCCGGGATGTTGTTTGGTCATGGTTCCTATGTGTGAGGAAGGGTTCTGGGGTTCATATTTAAGGATCAGCACCCAGAATCCAGAATCCAGAAAAAAAATTGGGTTCGCGTAAAATTAATCATTGTGTTTTATTAAATTGGTTGATATAGTTTTGGATTTATACTTGGTTCCGATCTTCCACGGTCCATTTTGGAAGGACAGTTCCGAACCGCCTGATTTGTCAAACGGACAGGATCGGGAGTGGGAACTTTCGATCGTGGACATTGGACAAGTGCCCGGCCAGAAGTTTTCCAGGGTTTCATGCCTCACATGAAGGCGCAAAGGTGAGTGGAGAAAAATTTGTGGCCAAGTGCTTGAAATTCCCATGGCCCATTTCGGGGATGAACAGATCCAAACCGCCTGCCGGATTTGTCCATCCGACAGGAGCGGGAAGTGGGAACTTGGCAGGAGCGGGAAGTTGTCCGGTCACGGACGCTTGACTTAACAAAAGAACAGAGCCATACCGGGCAGGCGAGGTTATGCCCATTGAAGCGATTGGCTTCATAAAGGTCTTATATGACCATCCTGTGTGCAGGACAAAAAAACAAGAATCCAAGATCAGGATTGCCTCTGCTGTGGGTGAGGTCTATCAATTCTGAAATTGCTGGAGTGGAACCCACCTACAAGTTTTTGTCCTGCTCTCAGATGACAATCATAAAATCATAACCTAAAATCAGGCAAAGGGGATACAATACGTTAATGGAAGCATTTGCAAAAAACAATGAAACCGAGTTAAATCAGAACAGTTCGTTGGATGGTGTCATCGCAAATCATAACCAAGAGGCGGAGTCTGAAACACCGGACGATCTTCAGTCTCAGGGTGACGACAGCATGGAATCCCTGATGGACATGTATGAAGAGAGTTTTAAACGTTTTGCAGAAGGGGAAGTCGTCACCGGCAGGGTCATTTCTGTGGACAAGGATTATGTGCTTGTTGACATCGGGTACAAATCGGAAGGTCAGATTCCGATCCAGGAGTTCAAGGACGAAAGAGGCAACGTCACCGCCAAGGTCAGAGACTTGGTGGAGGTGATGGTCGAATTCTGGGATGAGGAGGAGGAAGTCGTCATCCTCTCCAAGGAGAAGGCCGCCAAAGTCAAGATATGGGATGAAATCAAGCGGGCCCATGATGAGAACGGAACCATCGAAGGCGTGATCACCAGCCGGGTGAAGGGCGGATTTTCGGTGGATATCGGGGTTCCGGCCTTTCTGCCCGGTTCCCAAGCCGATCTGCGGCCCATCCGCAACATGGATGAGATGGTGGGAGAGACCTTCACCTTCAAAATCCTGAAATACAACCGGAAACGGAGCAACATCGTCCTGTCCAGGAGGGCAATCCTTGAAGAGGAGCGGGATGCGGTAAGGTCCGCGACCTTGGAGGCCATACACGAAGGCAAAGTGGTTGACGGCATCGTCAAGAACATCACGGAGTATGGCGTGTTTGTGGACCTCGGAGGGGTGGATGGCCTGCTACACATCACAGACATTTCCTGGGGGCGGGTGAAGCATCCCGGAGAACTCTTCTCGGTCGGTGATCAGATCACGGTCAAGGTGCTCAACTTGGACACCGAAAAGGAGAGGGTCTCCCTCGGCATGAAACAGCTGACAGAGGATCCTTGGTCCGCGGCCATTGAAAAATATCCCGTGAAATTCCGCGTCAAGGGAAAGGTGGTCAGCCTGACCGATTACGGCGCGTTTGTGGAACTGGAAGAGGGGGTTGAGGGGCTGATTCATGTTTCCGAAATGTCATGGACCCGGAAGATTCGTCATCCTTCCAAGATGGTCTCGGTGGGAGACGAGGTGGAGGCGATGGTTCTGGATATTGATCCTGAGAACAGACGTATCTCCCTTGGCATGAAACAGGCGATTCCGAATCCATGGGATGTGATCAGCGAAAAATATCCCGAGGGGACCATCATCGAAGGCAGAATCAAGAACATCACGGATTTCGGTCTGTTTATCGGCATTGACGACGGCATTGATGGCCTTGTCCATATTTCGGACATTTCATGGACAAAGCGTATCAAGCATCCCGGCGAAGCCTATAAGAAAGGGGATGTGGTCCAGGCAAAGGTGCTGGAGATCGAGAAGAACAGTGAACGGTTTTCCCTCGGAATCAAGCAATTGGAGCCAGATCCGTGGGAGACGGTCGCCGAACGCTATGAGGTCGGCACGGAAATCACCGGAACCGTGACAAATGTCACGGATTTCGGCATCTTTGTGGAACTGGAAGAGGGGATTGAGGGCTTGGTCCATGTCTCTGAAATCAGCAAGGAGAAAATAAAGACCCCCGAAGGCAAATTTGAGATCAGCGATGTCATCACCGCCAAGGTGATGAACATCAACAGCGATGAGAGACGGATCGGTCTTTCCATCAAGCGGCTTGACGGCGATGCTGAACCGGGTGGGGGAATCCTCAGCGACTATATTGACAATATCAAAGCCCCGACGTCGGCTTTTGGGGAGATGTTGAAAGAGAATCTCCAAGAAAAGCTGAAGGAAGAGGAAGCTGAAGCGCAAGCCGAAGCCGAAGTGGAAGTGGAAGCCGAAGTGGAAGCCGAAGTGGAAGCGCAAGCCGAAGTGGAAGCGCAAGCCGAAGTGGAAGTCGGAGCCGAAGCCGAGGTGAAATAAGCGTTCTCTTTTGTTTCCGACGTTCATAAAAAAAGGAAAAGGGATGGTAAGGATGGAGGAGATGGAGATAAGGATGAACCATGGACGAACCATCCCTCCTCCTTAGAAGAAGGTGTTTGAAAACACCTGTTTTGCCCCCCTCTGCCCATGCCCCTTGTCCGTGCCTGTGCCCCTGCCCGAAAACCAGTACAGATAGGGGCACGGGCACACGGGCACGGGCAAGGGAGTTTTCAACAGAATGTTTGTCCGGAGTCCCCAGTTCGTAGTTCCGCCTTTCGGCGGTGCGAGACCGCCTGAAGGCGGAACTACAAACTGGGTCCGGGACAATCTTTTTGTTGAACTCTATACCTATTCATCCTTCAAAAATGCTGACATCCCCCATTCCTTTGCGTATGACTTCAGGAATGTCATCGGTCAGGGAGATGACGCTTGACGGCTGGCCCGGCACGGGCCCGCCGTCAATGACGGCATCCAGCCGTGAGCCGAAGAAATCCTCTATGAAGGAGGGCTCATAAAAGAGCGTGCCGTCAGGGGAAGCCGCGCTGGTGGAGATGACAGGGTTTCCGAGCGATTCCACCAAGCCAAGGCAGGTGGTGTTGTCGGGGACCCTTATGCCGGCGGTTTTCCGGCGGGTCAGCATCATTTTGGGGACCCGTTTCGATCCTTCCAAGATAAAGGTATAAGGACCCGGCAAAAGTCGTCTCATGGTTTTATACGCATAATTTGAGACTTTTGCATAATCACTGATGTTTTTAAGTCCCGAACAGATGAAGCTGAACGGCTTTTTCTTGTCCCGCTGTTTCAACTGATATATCTTCTCAATCGCCTTCTTGTTCATGATGTCACAGCCAATCCCATAATAGGTGTCGGTGGGATAGGCGATGACCCCTCCACTTCTGAGGATGTCAACGACTCTCTGGATGAGCCTCTGTTGTGGGTCTTGCGAATTTATCTCAATCAACATGGGTGTTCACACGCGTTTTGGTGTTAAAATCCGAAGTTGCAGTGACCTGCAACTGGGGCGATCCTGATCATGATTCCCATTTTTGTTCTGTACACAGGCACGGGCGCATTTGCAAGTTGGGGGAATTGTCCCGGAGGGATTTGTGAGAACAGCCCGGCAATTCATTGCCGGGTCGGGCATGCACAATTTGTCCAGTCCCGCAGGGACGACTGGGGATCCATCCCAAAATGAGCTTTTAGACTGTCTTGGACTCCCCCAACTTAGGCGACTTGCGAAAAAGAACATACCCGACACATCTTCACAGTCTGTGTTCAGCCTGAGGCGGAACCACAAACTGTGAGACACTCCCGGTATATTCATTCTTACAAATCACCTTAAATACCGCCCTACACAGGCAATAGCATCCTGTCACGCTCGGGTTGACAAATCACGAACCATCTGTCGGTTTTGTTCATCCGGAAGGAGCCGTTTCGGGTTGACAAATCCGAACCATCTGCGGCATCTTTCATTTATGGGTTCACATTCCAGTTTGCAGTTCCGCCTTCAGGCGGTCTCGCACCGCCTGAAGGCGGAACTGCAAACTGAAAAGTGTGAGCCACCTTTCAGGCAAAATGAAAGATGCCCCATCTGCCAGCTTTTTTCGTCTTTTCATGGCTGTTTGCACAGTGTTCCATTGTTACGAGTTTTATTCCATTTGTCAAGACAACAACCCATGTTTTTTCAATATCGGTGCTTCTGTTCAAAGAAACTGAATTTTTTCAAAAGTTTGTAGTTCCGCCTAAAGGCGGAACTCCAAACTTTTCACCCCAAAAAATGTAAACCCCTAATGAAGGATGGAATCTGTAAGGATGAACCACCATCCTCATTAAAACATCTTGAGAAGGAAAATTGAGGAACAATGAAAGTATTACCGCCTGAAGAAGCCTATTCATTTGATGACCTCCTGTTAATCCCCAACTATTCCGATGTGTTGCCGAAAGAGGTGGACGCTGGTGCCCGCCTCACAAAGAATCTTACCCTGAACATTCCGATAGTCAGCGCGGCCATGGACACCGTCACCGAATCCCGCACCGCAATCAGCATGGCACGTGCAGGTGGCATCGGGTTCATTCACCGGAACATGAGCATTGAAAACCAAGTCCTCGAAGTGAGCAAGGTGAAAAAGTCGGAAAGCGGAATGATCGTTGATCCGGTCACCATCCATCCGGATCAGCGGGTCCATGAGGTGCTGGAGGTGATGGAAAAGTACCGTATTTCCGGGTTGCCTGTCATCCAAGGCGACCGCTTGGTCGGGATTGTGACGAACCGGGATCTCCGCTTTGAGACCGATCTGGAAAAGCGGGTGTCCGAGGTGATGACCCGAAACAGTCTGATCACCGTCCCGGAAGGGATCACCTTGGAAGAATCAAAGAAGATACTTCACAAACATCGGATTGAGAAACTCCTCGTGGTGGATCCGAAGGGACGGCTCACCGGTCTGATCACCATCAAGGATATTGAGAAGATAAAGAAATATCCGAATGCCTGCAAAGACGGACGAGGCCGGCTCCGGGTCGGCGCGGCCGTTGGAGCAGGGCCTGATATCAAGAAACGCACGGACGCGCTTCTGAAGGCAGGCGCGGATGTCCTGCTGATCGACACCTCCCATGGGCATTCCAAAAATGTCATGGATGCGGTGAGAGGGTTGAAAGAGGATTTCCCAGAGATTGATCTGATTGCCGGAAATGTCGCCACCGCAAAGGGAGCCGAGGATATGATCAATGCCGGGGTTGACGGGATCAAGATCGGGATCGGTCCTGGCTCCATCTGTACCACCCGAATTGTGGCTGGCATCGGGGTTCCCCAGATTACCGCCATCATGAATTGTCGCTCCATATCCGACAAGACCGGTGTGCCGCTGATTGCTGACGGCGGGATCAAGTTTTCAGGCGATATCACCAAGGCCATCGCTGCGGGAGCCCATTCGGTGATGATCGGCGGTCTATTTGCCGGCGTGGAGGAGAGCCCGGGTGAGATGATCTTTTTCCAGGGCCGCAGTTACAAGGTTTACCGGGGCATGGGTTCTTTGGAGGCGATGAAAAAGGGGAGCAAGGACAGATATTACCATGGTGAGGAGCCAGAAGAGGACAAACTGGTTCCCGAAGGCATTGTGGGGCGTGTGCCTTATCGGGGCCCGCTTTCCGAGATTCTTTTTCAGCTCGTGGGGGGATTGAAAGCTGGCATGGGATATGTGGGGTGCCGAACCATTAAGGAGCTGAGGGAAAAGGCCCGGTTCATGAAGATCAGCGCGGCGGGTCTGCGGGAAAGCCATGTGCATGATGTCATCATCACCAAGGAGGCACCCAACTATCGCTTGGATTGAAAGTTGTCAATTGTCAGTTGACAAATCCCATGATCGTGCCGGATTGACAAATCCAGTAGCCTCCCCACGCTCCTGCCAGATTGACAAATCCGACAACCTCCCCACGCTCTTGGCGGATTGACAAATCCGGCAGCCTCGCAAGCCGCCTCCCAACGGGCGCATTTGCAAGTTGGAGGAATTGTCCCGGAGGGACTTGTGAAAATGGCCCGGCAATTCATTGCCGGGGTCGGCATGCACAATCTGTCCAGTCCCGCAGGGACGACTGGGGCATAAAGGCTTGCGCTTTTCAGGCGAGGATTGACCTCCCAGCTTATCAGGAACGGGTTTCATGGGAAAAACAATCTTAAAGGTGGGTGTCCCACGGGAAACACTTCTGAGTTCAGGATTCTCTGAAGAAAAGGCGGCAGTGGAAATGCTGAAGTTGTTTGTGATGAACTTATACAAGCATCAACGGATATCAGCGGGCAAGGCTGCTGAGACATTGGGCATCAGAAAATACGATTTCATACAGATGCTGGGGGACGCGGGGATGGACTTTTTTGACTACTCACCCACTGAGTTGGAAGAAGAATTTGAGACTGTAAACAAATGGATCCAAAGTAATGAGTGATATCACAGTTGTCTCCAATGCGGGTCCTTTGAAGGATGCCGCGTTATCCTTTAATATATGAGGAGGCCGAAAATGGCAGTACCGGACAAAATCCTGACTTGGCAGATGGTTCAGCCGACTTCACGAAACAAGGAGACTGGCGAGGTCATCCCGGGCAGGCTTGAAAAGACCGAAATCCCCGTGCCGGATCTGAAACCGGGCGAGGTCTTGGTGGAGATTGCGGGGTGCGGGGTGTGTCACACCGATTTGGGATATTTTTATGACGGGGTTCCCACCGTGTCAAAACCGCCCCTGACCTTGGGCCACGAGATATCAGGACGGGTGGTGGCGGGGGATGAGGGATGGATCGGCAAAGAGGTGCTGATCCCCGCAGTGATGCCCTGTCGGCAGTGTTATCTCTGCAAGACGGGCCGGGGGAACCGATGCCTGAGCCAGAAGATGCCGGGGAACAGCATCGGCATTTACGGCGGATTCTCCAGCCATATCCCCGTGCCGAGCATTGACCTGTGTGAGATCAGGAACCGGGGGGAGATCCCCTTGGCGCATCTCGCAGTGGTCGCGGACGCGGCCACCACCCCGTTCCAGGCCGCAAAAAGGGCCGACTTGCAGGTGGGGGACCATGTCATCGTGATCGGTGTGGGGGGCGTGGGCCAGTACATGGTCCAAGAGGCCAAGGCTCTGGGTGCTGGCACGGTTGTCGCGATTGACATTGATGGCGAACGCTTGGAAAATATGCTCTCTTACGGAGCCGATGTTGTGATCAACGCGACCGGCAAAGGACCGAAGGATGTCTCCAATGAGATGAAATCCATCCGAAAGCAGAAGGGCCTCCCGACTTACGGGTGGAAGATATTCGAGGCCACCGGCACAAAGCCGGGGCAGGAGACCGCGCTGACCTTGCTCAGTTTCACCGGAAAGCTGATCATTGTCGGATTTGGGATGCAGAAAGTCGAATATTCCATCAGCAGGCTCATGGCCTTTGACGCGGAGATCATCGGCACTTGGGGATGTCTGCCGGAGTATTATCCCGCCGTCTTGGAGATGGTCCTCTCCAAAAAGATCCAGCTTGCCCCGTTTGTGCAGACCCGACCCATGAGCACCATCGCAGATGCATTTGACGAGGCGCATAGGAAGTCGCCGGATCAGCGGATTGTGCTGGTTCCGGATTTCTAGAAAACTCAGACTTCCGAAGTTTGAAAAGCTTCGGAAGTCCTTTGAAAACAAGAGGATTGGTGAGCTTTGATGCCAGATGAAAATATTGAGAATTGATGCATGATAAAAAGTTCGCAGATTCATACACAGAATACATGGTAAGCCAATTGGTTCAGGATGAGACAGGCAATTGATGCTGTGTGAAGATGAAAAAAGTTTGTAGTTCCGCCTTCAGGCGGTGATTGCACCGCCTAAAGGCGGAACTGCAAACTGGGGTATGTTCATTCTCGGAAAGGAGGTGACCAGCCATGAGCGAGAACCAAAGACTGATCCGGGACAAGTCGAATTTCGATGTGCTGGAGGTCCTGACAAAAAAAATTTAACATTTGCAAGGAGGAAAAACGTATGGCATTAGACTGGATGCCGAGAGACAATGAGACAAAGGATCATGCCCTGCACACCGATGTGCATTGGAGCGAAGAGGCTCCCAGTGTGATCTATGAGAAACGTCCCTTGACGGACCCGAGCGGAAACGTGGTGGAGAAGCTTCATGTCTCCTGGATCACGTTGAACAATCCGAAACAGTACAACTCCTACACCACCGAGATGGTCAAGGGGGTCATTGCCGGGTTTGAGAACGCGTCCAATGACCGAAGCGTGGTCGCGGTCATCTTTACCGCAGTGGGCCCCTATGCCTTCTGCACTGGCGGCAACACCAAGGAGTACAGCGAATTTTACAGCATGAGGTCAGACGAGTATGGCCAATACATGGACCTCTTCAATCATATGGTGGATGCGATCCTCTCCTGCAAAAAACCGGTGATCTGTCGGGTGAACGGCATGAGGGTGGCCGGCGGCCAGGAGATCGGCATGGCGTGTGACATTACGCTATCCTCGGACCTGGCCATCTTCGGGCAGGCCGGCCCCCGCCACGGCTCCGCGCCTGATGGCGGCTCAACCGATTTTCTTCCCTGGTTCCTCGGGATGGAGGATGCCATGTGGAACTGCGTCTCCTGCGAGATGTGGTCCGGGTATAAGATGAAGATGAAGGGGCTGATCAGCAAGTGTGTGCCAGTGCTGAAGGTGGATGGGAAATGGGTCCGCAATCCCCAGATTGTCACCGACAAGTATATTGAGGATGGGGAGATCGTTTATGGCGAGTTCAAGTCCGGAGGGGATCTCAAGGATGCCAAGGCATTTGTGAGGCAACATCAGGCGAATGCGGATTTTGAGCTGCTCGACAAGGAGGTGGATAAGATCGTCTGGACATTTGCCAATCTGTTCCCCGGCTGCCTGATCAAGTCGGTTGATGGCATCCGCATGAAAAAGCGGTATTTCTGGGATGTCTGCAAGCACGGCAACCGCCACTGGCTGGCCGCGAACATGGGCGGCGAGGCGTTCCTCGGGTTCGGCGCGTTCAACACCAAGAAGATCACGGGTCAAGACACCGTTGACTTTGTCAAGTTCCGCCAGAACATCGCGGACTGCAAGACGTGGAACAGTGATATGTTCGCAGAGGTGATGGGAACGCCCAAAGAATAATCCCTGCTTTTCTCATCTGCTCGGTTCGGATTGCCAAATCCGAACCCATCTGCCGGATTTGTCAATCCGGCAGGAGCGTCAAAAATCCGGCAGGAGCGTCAAAAAGTCGGTTTCCCTGCTGCTCGAAAAGTCGGTTTCCCTGCTGCTCGGTTCGGATTGCCAAATCCGAACCCATCTGCCGGATTTGTCAATCCGGCAGGAGCGTCAAAAATCCGGCAGGAGCGTCAAAAAGTCGGTTTCCCTGCTGCTCGAAAAGTCGGTTTCCCTGCTGCTCGGTTCGGATTGCCAAATCCGAACCCATCTGCCGGATTTGTCAATCCGGCA
>JAOZRQ010000671.1 GCA_029940115.1 Desulfobacterales bacterium | reverse complement strand
AATCAACCGCTCCTGGGTCAGCAGCACCGGAACCTGTGAATCCTCCAGCATAAAAGCGAGACGCTCCTTTGGGTAAGCCGGATCCAATGGCAGGTATGCCCCGCCTGCCTTGAGGATTCCCAGCAACCCCACGATCATCTCCACGGAACGCTCCACACAAATACCCACCAGCACCTCCGGTCCGACCCTTAGTGTTTGCAGATGGTGCGCCAGTTGATTGGCCCGGGCGTTCAGTTCCTGATAGGTCAGTTGCTGATCCTCAAATACCAAGGCCACCGAATCCGGGGCTCGCTCCACCTGTTCTTCAAACAACTGATGGATACATCTGTCATCCGGGTAGGGTGTCCGGGTGTCATTCCACTCCTTCAGCAGTTTATGCCGCTCCTCCTTCAAGAGGATATCAAGCTTGTGAAAATGCGAACCGCCTTGGATGATCTGTCCGGAGAGAGAGCATATCCGCTCCAGAAAGTTGAGATCGGAAAAGAATTTTTCATTGTAGCGGAGGGTCAGTTCAAGCGCATCATTGTCCTCATTTATGATAAGATGCACCTGATTATCCGGAAAGGCCTCATGCACACGCAATCTCAAAGCCTTCAGAGAAGCCCGGTTTTTTGGGGAAGATTCAGAAAAACCGGGTTTCTTGATGTTGCGAACAGAGACATTGATGAGATTGAAGAAAAAGCCCGATTGTTCCTCATTGTTCAGAATCTTTTGTTGCAATTCCGCGGAAATGTTTCGGAGAGAACCGAGTTCTCTCTCATAGGTGTTTATATAATCAACACAATCAGATACAGACGCGTCGGGGGCAAACAGATTTCTCGGGAAAAGGACCGGGAGGGTGTGATGGAAAGAGCCTAGGGTATGCTTATGCGCTTCAGGCCGGCCATCGGTGGTGTCACAAATCACAAAATCTTGTGGGGAATCAAAGTATCTGTTCAGCACAATCCCATAGATCGCCATGAAATACGCGGCAATACGCCATCCTCCTGACTTGCAGTACGCGCTGATCTCTTTCAGATGATCTCCGGAAATGGTGATGTGTCTTGAGACATCTTTTGCCTCCTTGGTGAATCCTGTCAGAAACCCGAGAGGTGCAACCCCTTTGAGACGGTTTTGCCAATAGGTCCATATCTCTTTTGTGTCAAAATCGTGAAGGCTCTCCCCCACATAATCATAAAAAGAGGGATATTCTTCTGGAACAATCGCCTGACCTTGTGACAGGCTTTCGTAAACTGTTCGGACCCGCTCGAAAAAAATCCTGCCGGCGGGTGCGTCAAGAAGGATGCGCGGCGCGGTCAGCACGGCCATGTAATGTCCGTCGCCATTCCTTACCAACGCATTGTTAAACAGAGGGGCATCAAAGTTCGTAGTTCCAAAGTTCGTAGTTCCGCCTTCAGGCGGTGATGCACCGCCGAGAGGCGGAACTACAAACTCAAAATGAACTGGTGCGGCTCGGTCAATGAATTGAAAAGGCTCGTCATAATGAACACAAAGCCGGGTTTTCGCGGTATCCTCCTGTCCGGCGACAACTGCGACGGCTCTTTCCCATAACTCCCTGTCCACCTCTGTTCCCAAGTCAACGGAGAGACTCAGATGGTGAGCCGCGCGGTCAGGGTCAATCATATGATTTAGATAAAGGTCTCTCTGCACAGGCGTGAGAGGGGACAATCTTTCCATTCTCGAAACAGGAATGCCTGCCGAGTTTGCAATTTCTTCCTTAAAGAGCGGGATCATCCGGATCCGCTGATCTGGATTTGCAACCATGACGGTCAGCAGGCGTTCAAAGTGCTTCCACATCCGGCGGATGGTCTCGGCATCAAAGAGGTCGGTGTTATATTCTATCATTCCCACGAGTTCATGCTCGGCCTCTTCCCACATATATAAGGTCAGATCAAACTTTGCGGTGTGATGCGCCACCTTCAGAGAGGTTATCGTCAGCCCCGGCACTTCTGGTCTCTCCACAGGCATCTCCTGCCACGCGAGGGCCACCTGAATCAGCGGGGAGTAGCTCGGATTCCGCTCCGGCTGAAGCGCCTCCACCAGTTTTTCAAAGGGGAGTTCCTGATAGTGATACGCATCGAGTGTCACCTGTCGGACCTGTCTCAACGCATCCCGGAAAGTGGGATTTCCGGATAAGTCGGTTCGCAACACCAAGTTGTTCACAAACATGCCCACCAGAGACTCGGCTTCTTTGTGATGACGGTTGGCAATGGCGGATCCGATCAGAATGTCTTCCTGTCCGCTGTACCGGGAAAGCAATGTGGCAAACCCGGTCAGAAGGGTCATAAACAAGGTCGTACCCGACTCTTCGCTCAACGCTTTCAGTCTTGCGGTCCGTTCAGCATCAATTTCAACATGCTCCACTCCGCCCCGGTAAGTCTGAACCGGGGGGCGAGGCCGATCCGTGGGGAGTTCCAAAAGCAACGGAGCATCTGCCAGTTGCTCCTTCCAAAAACTGAGTTGGGTTTCCAGAACGTCTCCGGCGACCCATTCACGATGCCAGCACGCGAAGTCGGCAAATTGGATGGGCAATTCCGGCAAACATGGGGATATTCCTGAAGATAAGGCGGCATAGAGGTCAAACATATTCCGGATCAGAATCTTCATTGACCAATTGTCAACGATGATGTGGTGTGTCATCACGATCAGCACATAAGACGATTCCTCCAGCCGCAGTAGGACCGCCCGGAACAGGGGATCGCTGCTCAGGTCAAAAGGGGACTGGGCCGCGTCGGTGATTCGTCGCGGGACGTCATCGGACTGTTCCTCTGGAGAGAGATGGCGCAGATCCGTCATAGGGAGGGAGACGGTCATGGCGGGCGATATCTTCTGGAGCGGAACCCCGTTGACCGCCGGGAAAGACGTCCGCAACGATTCGTGGCGTCTGACCAGTTCTGTCAGGCTTTGTTCCAGGGCGGCTGTGTCCAAGGAACCGGTAAGGCTTAACGCTCTTGTTTCGTTATAAACCGGACTTTCTCCTCCCTGTTGCTGATCAAAAAACCAGAGCCGCTGTTGGGAAAAGGAAAGGGGGATTTCCTGATTTCTCGGCACGGGCAGAATCCGAGTCGGTGCAAGTGCTGAGTCAGACCGGAACTGTTTGAGGAAAGAAAGGATTTCGGGTTTGCGATTGGCTATTTCATCACGCAACTCTGATGTCAGAGTTCCCTTGGAGGCACTAACACGCAACTGGTCTCCATGGGCCAGCAATTTTATGTTCAGACTTTGCAGACTGGATAAAAATTTCTCAATGGTTTTCATAAAGCACTCTGCAATGTTTTAGGTTTTAGGTAGCCCTTTTATATCTACAAGGGCGTAAATCTGCCAACCAGCCAGCAG
>JAOZRQ010000670.1 GCA_029940115.1 Desulfobacterales bacterium | reverse complement strand
GAAGGCGTGAAGGACGGAAATTATGAATACAACTTTGAAAATCGCCATTGCCGCATCTATGCACGACATCGGCAACCTATGCGGGTCGGCGATGAGACGATTGATTCCACTGATCATCGGGGCAGTCTTTTTTATCCCGTTCCTGTTCTCTTTCTCCACGATTGATCCCGCGTTGCTTCCCCGTTTTCTGGCCTGGTCCGTTCTGGTCTTCGTCTTGGTCTGCATCATTTCGAGTCGGCAAGACACCTTGGATTTCAGTGTGACGCACAGACTTGTTTTCCCAGTATTCCTCTGCTATCTGCTGATTTCGGCAATATCTCTGACAAACGCGGTTGATCTCACCGAAGGCGTCTTTGAATGGCTGAAGATATTTTTGTCCCTGTCATTCTTCTATCTTGCCACGGTGATCATCGGCGGAACCAAGGACGCGGTTCCCATTCTGACAAAGTCAATGACGGTGACAGGGATGGCCCTCGCATTCATGGGACTCTGCCAGTATTATGAGGCAGGTTTGACCGCCATTCCGGGGAATTATGGGATCCATGCCACAATGACTCATAAGAACCTGTTCGCCTCGGCCCTGTTTCTGATCTCCCCCTTTGTCCTGTATGGAACCCTGAGATTTTCGGGCCTGTGGAGAATCGTCAGCCTGATATCCCTTGCCCTCATCCTCTCCGGCATGATCATCAGCCGAACCCGGACCGTATGGGGAACGCTCATCTTCTCGGCTCTCCTCGTCTTATTCTGCGCTACTTGGGTTCATAGAAAAAATACGCATCCTGCCCCCGCCCGTGCCCGTGCCCTTTCCTCCGCCCGAAAACCGGGCAGGGGCGGGGGCACGGGAAGGGGCATGGGCACAAGGATATTATCTTTTCTCCTTGTTCTGCTCATCTGTCTCCTTTTGCCTCGTACAGCAATTCATAAATTCGTCCCCTCTGCTCCCGCCGGATTGCCAAATCCGGCGGCAACTCGAGCCGATCAAGGGGAGTACGAACTTAAAAAGTGGCATACTACATTATCCAATATCCAATATCCAATATCCAATATCCAATTCTCAATTCTCAATTCTCAATTCTCAACGGATTCGCTGGACGAACGGGTTCTGCTCTGGAAAAAAACACTCAGAATGATAAGGGAGAATCCGGTGCTCGGAGTGGGGCCGGGGCAATGGAAAATCGTTCTGCCCCGTTATGGCAGGTTGGAACGATGGCGAGATACAGATGAAGGGCCTGGGGAAGTCTGGTTTCAACGCCCGCATAATGACTACTTGTGGGTCCTTGCAGAGACGGGCGTTCCAGGCTTGCTATGCTATCTCCTCTTTTTCCTGACATTGATCGTTTACACACTCAGAATCGTGTTCCGATGCGAAGACAGGGAAAAAATTATCTTCTTTCTCTTCATGCTCTTCGGGATCACCGGATACATGGTGATATCCTTTTTCAGCTTTCCCAAGGAGCGAATCGTCCACACCATTTTTTTGATGCTGATGGGGGCTTGTGTGGTGGGTGAGGGGCTAAGGGACAGGGGTGAGGGGGGACAAGGGCGAGGGGCAGGGCAGAGGGACAGGGGAAAAGAGCAGGGGGACAGGGGAAAAGGGCAGGGGCAGGCCAGGGGGATGCCTGTTTTCTTGGGAATGACGGCACGTCACGTTCATCTGGCAATCATGGTCGGGGCTTTTTTTTGCATGGTCTTCGGATACGCTCGTCTGGATGCGGAGATTCATGTGAAAAAGGCCATATCCGCCCGTGAGGCGGGGCAATGGGAGGAGGTCATATCCGAAATTGACCAAGCAGGGTCTCGATTTTACACCATGGATCCGTTTTCAACCCCCATTTTCTGGTACAGGGGGCTTGCCGAGTTTTCTCTGGGGAATACCGGGAAGGCGCTTGAGGATTTCAAGAAGGCTTATGTGATCCATCCGTACCATATCCATGTGTTGAACAATCTGGGGACGTGCCATGCCTTGAATGGGGATCATGAAAACGCGGTCATCTGCTATCAGAAGGCGCTCGCCATCTTTCCAGAGTTCCATGAGGCGCGAAGGAATCTGAACAGGATAACCTCCCGGCGTGAGACTGGGCACCCGACGCTCCACTTAGGCGAACATACCGGGTGTTTTGTCAACAATTTTTCGGCTTGCCAAGACCGAATGACTCTATCAATTTTGACGCCCGCTTGACATCCCAGACGAAATTGCGCTGGAAACCCGGGATTTTCTGGAAATCCTGAAAGACTGTCTGAAGACACAAAAAAAGCCGAACGCAGGCACCGGCATGATTCGCATGTCGATGCCCCGAAGGCGGACACTCCCATTTGCATCTCTGGGCTGACTGAAAAAATGCCGCCCGGCTTGCCAACCCTTCTTTCCAGAAAGCGACACTTTGTTTGACATTTCGAGTTTTCCCTGATACCAAAGGGTTTTGGGGGCGCAAAAAAGGCTGCCCAGTGTATTGGGTCAAAAGACGATGGACATTGAACCACCGAAGGCCGAAAGGCAATGAGACCGCCATTTTTGCACTCCCTTTGTTGGGCTCCCACAAACGCTTGACGGGACAATGGAGGGGCAAATCATGGCAATCCCTTGATCGGACGAATCCTGGTTCAGACAGGAGGGGACAAAGGTTGCCCCCCAAAGAGACCCGGCTTCGCGTCAAGGGTCATTGGCGATCAAGTCGCACCAAGGTGGAACTGTCGGAGAAGCCGGGTTTTGTCCGCCTCAGACAATGGGGGGGCAAATCATGGCAATCATCTGATCACACGAATCACAGTTCAGACAGCGGGCAAATCATGGCAATCATCTGATCACACGAATCACAGTTCAGACAATGGAGGCGTCAAAAAAACTGAGAGTGGATTCCGGGTCAGATGACGGGAACCTCGTCTGAGGGAATGAAGCCTCAAGGATTGTCCCGTCATTTACCCGGAATGACAGGTTTGTGTCGGATTTGGGGCATGGGGGCCGACACACGGGACGGTTGAGCCTGATGCAAGCGACGGAGGTGCAAAGATCGCTTCTTGAGATGACGAAGTCTCAGCCATCTGCAATCTTTGCACTCCTTTGCCTGAGCCTTCACCAGAATGATCAAAAATCAGGGATGCTTTTCACTTCGTGTCCTTCGTGGATTTGTTTTTCTGGCAGGTCAAATCGAAGATGGACAAAAGTTGTCTGCCAAAGCCGGACAAAAGTTTCACCCACATTCAACAATCAACGCACAAAAAAAAGGCAACAATCAACATGACGGCAACAATCAAATCTGAACCCTACAGGAACAAACTCACAGACTCGCAAACTCGCAAACTCGCAAACTCGCAAACTCGCAAACTCGCAAACTCGCA
>JAOZRQ010000163.1 GCA_029940115.1 Desulfobacterales bacterium | reverse complement strand
AAGGCCCAGGAACGCACGGAACAGAAGGTGGAAAATTTGTCCAAGGCCATGGAAGGACTGGCCAAGGCCCAGGAACGCACGGAACAGAAGATGGAAAGTCTGTCCGGGGTCATGGCAGAACTGGCCGAAGCCCAGAAGCAGACCGAAAAGGAGATGGCAAAGCTTTCCGGATCATTGCATGGGACAAGGGGCCAGGTCGGGGGTCTGGCAAGGAGCATGGCCTACGCCTTGGAGAACGAGGCTTTCCGGAAACTGCCTGAACTCATGCGGACCCTTTCCAACCTGGACATCAGGGAAAAAATTGTCCGGACATTCATCCGGGGAGAGGAGATCAACGTGTTTGCCAAGGCCAGGCGGAACGGGGAGGAGGTCATGGTGGTGGGCGAGGCGGTCCTCAGGCTGGATGACCGCTTGAAAATGGCCCAGCTGGAAAAAAATACCGAGGCCGTGAGGGAGGAGTACGGCCTGCCGGTGGTTCCACTGATCATCACCCATTTCGCCCATCCGGACATTCTCCGGAAAGCCCGCGAACAGGGGGTGCTGGTTGTGCAGAGTTTTGAATGGGAGTGAGAATTGCTGCGTGCCCGTGAACGTGCCCGTGAACGTACCCGTGCCCGTGAACGTGCCCGTGAACGTACCCGTGCCCGTGAACGTGAACGTACCCGTGCCCGTGAACGTACCCGTGCCCGTAAACTTGAGCTTGAATCCTGACGTAGAACATTCATTCACGTTCACGTTCACGTTCACGTGCACGTTTAAGGCTCTCCTAAATCCATTATAATCAGAAAAAAGGAGACAATATCTGATGCAGGATAATTCTGGATATCAATACCAAGTCGGCGGCAGCCTCCCGGATGATGCCGCTTCGTATGTGACGCGGGAGGCAGATCAAGCCTTTTACGAGGGCCTGAAGACCGGTGAGTTCTGCTATGTGCTCAACTCCCGGCAGATGGGCAAATCAAGCCTCCGGGTGCAGGCCATGAAGCGGCTCCAGGCCGAGGGGACCGCGTGTGCGGTGATTGACCTGACCGAGATCGGCAGCACAGAGACCACACAGACGGAGTGGTACGCGGGGATGATCGCGGTCATCGCGGACGCGCTCCACCTCCTGGATTTCGACCTGAACGAATGGTGGCAAAGCCTGGGCCTGCTCTCGCCCGTGCAGCACCTGAGCAAGTTTGTGGAGGATGTGCTGCTGAAAAACGTCCAAGAGCCGGTGGTGATCTTCATTGATGAGACCGACGCGATCAGCCGATTCGGAGAGGATTTCTTTGCGCTCATCCGAAGCTTCTATGAAAAACGGTCCGACAAACCTGATTTCAGGCGAATCACCTTCGGGATCCTCGGCGTGGCGAGTCCCGGAGACCTGATCAAGGACAAGAAAAAGACCCCCTTCAACATCGGCAGGGCCATCCCATTGACCGGGTTCCGACTGCATGAGGCGATGCCCTTGGCAAAAGGGTTTGCGGGGATGGCCGAGGACCCGGACGCGGTGTTGCAGGCGGTGCTCGACCGGACCGGGGGCCAACCCTTTCTGACCCAGAAGGTCTGTGACCGCCTGAAGGCGGAACTACAAACGGTCCAAAAGGGGAAAGAGGCTGAGGCGGTGGACCGGCTCGTGAGGGAGCAGGTGACGGACAACTGGGAATCAAAGGATGACCCCGCACATCTGAAGCCGATCCGGGACCGGGTGCTCCACGAGGGGGCCAGCGGACCAGTCGCCTGCTTGGCCTGTATGCCCGGGTCCTGACAGATGAGGCGATCCCGGAGGACGACACCCCCGAACAGATGGAACTGCGCCTCTCCGGGCTGGTGGTGATCCGGGAGAACCGGTTGCGGGTCTATAACCGGATCTACGCGCAGGTCTTTGACCCGGAATGGACCGAACAGGCATTGGAGACCCTCCGGCCCTACGCGGAGAACTTCAACGCATGGAACGCGTCCAAATGTCAGGATGGATCCCGGCTCCTCTGCGGCCAAGCATTGAAAGACGCCGAGGAATGGGCCCAGAACAGAAGCCTGAGTGACGATGACCACCGCTTTCTTTTCGCCAGCCGAGAAGCCGAGCAGAAGGCCGTTGAAAATGCGTTAAAGGCAGAGAAGGCCGAGATCCAAGAGGAACAGATCCGAATCCAGAGGCAGCGAAACCGGATACTGGCCGCGTTCTTGGCCATTTCGCTGATGATCGGCGGGTTCGCTTTCTGGCAATGGCAGGAAGCCCGGTTTCACCAGAAGCAGGCTGAGAAGCAATCCGAGCTAAGATTTGAGGCATTGACACGGGCTGAGAAGCAGAAAGAACTCGCTCTGGATGCGATCAACACGCTCACCTATGAGCTGGTTGACGAACTGGCACAGATTCCCCGCACCACAAGAATCGTGACCCGTGTTCTGAAATCCAACACCGATGTGCTGGACAGAATTTACGCCTTGGATCCGGATACGAGAAAAGCCAGACGGGAGAAAGCCTCCGCATTGAGCCGTCTTGGAAACAGTTGGCTCCTCCTGGGCAAGACAGACCAAGCATTGAAAGCGTACCAGCAAAGCAATGAGATTTTGGGAAAACTGGCCAAGGCGGACCCGGAGAACACCTCCGCACAGCGGGACCTCTCGGTCAGTCACAACAGGCTGGGAAACGTGCGCCTGAAACTGGGCGACACCGCCGGGGCACTTGAAGCCTATCAGCAGGATCTTGAGATCAGCAGGGAGCTGGCGGCCAAGGACCCGGAGAACACCTCCGCACAGCGGGACCTCTCGGTCAGTCATTATAAAATGGGAGAGCTTCACAAAGCCCTGAAAAACCAAAAAGCCGCATTGCAGGCATACCAGAACGCATTGGCCATTGCCCAGGAACTGGCAAAAGACACGGTGAACCAGCAGGCCCAGAATGACCTGAGAATTATATTGAACGAGCTTTCTTCCCTTGCCTCTCAACTGAAGAAATACAACAAGGCCGCGGAATATACCCAACTGCGAATTGACCATTCCCCGGAACCGGACGCGGGCGCATTCGGAAGCCTCAGTTGGTATCTCCTCTTTGCCGGAAAACCTGAACAGGCCATACAAGCCGCAGAAAAAGGGCTTTCCATTGACCCGGAGCAAACCTGGATCACCACCAATCTGGTTAGCGGCCATCTCTTCTCCGGGAACATGGAAAAGGCCAAGCAGATTTTCAGACAACACGCAGACAAAAAACTCGAAGAGGAGAGCTTTGCCCAAGTCATGCTCAACGACTTCAAGGCATTTGAGGAAGCTGGCATCACCCGAACATTGAGGCGTTTAAGGATTTTGTGAAGCAGGTCGCTTTACCGTAGAACAATTCTCGGCGGGTTTGAACCGCGGATTACTCAGATTTCGCAGATTTCGCTGATTCGATTATGGTGAGGAGCGAGCGTCAAACCCACCTCCGGACGATTTGCAGGGGGCTTCCGCTCGCGTGGTTGGAACTACAAGGATGGTTTATAAGAAGGGGCATGAGGGGTTTGAAGCGCAGGTTGCCGCTGACTGCCGAGAAGGCCGGGAGGGTTTTCCGCTTGCGTCAGGCGTTCATGGGAACTCAACGAGGGGAGTGCAAAAATGGCGGTCTCATTGTCCTCCCGGCTTCCGGTGGTTCAATATCCATTGTCTTTCAACTTGATACACTCAGCAGCCTTTTTTGCGTCCCAAAACCGCGGACAATTCTGGCAGACGTGGATTTGCAGGTCCTCCTTTGCGACTGGTCTCACATGTCAGGAGGAAAGAAAAAAAAATGCAAAAAAAATCAGGGTACAGGACAAAAAATCGGGAATGGACGAGAAACCCGGCTTTTTCCCAAACGGGCCGACTTTCCGACTGCAAGAAAAAGCCGGGTTTCTGGGCTTACGCATCACATTAAGGAAACGATCATGTCAACCATAACCATAGATCCAATCACCAGAATCGAGGGGCATCTCGCCATCCGCCTTGAAATCGAGTCGAATCGGGTGAGCCAGGCCTTCTGTTCTGGCGAGATGTTTCGGGGGTTTGAAGTGATTTTGAAGGGCCGGGACCCGATGGACGCCCAGCAGATCACCCAGCGGATCTGCGGGGTCTGTCCGGTCTCCCACGGCATCGCGTCCATTCTGGCCCAAGAGGCGGCTTACAAAGTGGCACCGCCTGAAAACGGCAGGCTCATGAGGAACCTGATTGCCGGTGCGAACTTCATCCAGTCGCATATCATGCACTTTTATCTTCTGTCCGCACCCGACTTCGTGGATGTGGCCGCGATCACCCAGTATCAGGGAAAGGACCCGTTGCTCCAGGAGATCAAAGCCTGGGTGCAGTCCGGCATGGCATCCAAGCGGATCTATCCGCTCGCGCCCTTCCTGCCACGCTACGAGGGCCGATACATCGAAGATGCCGAGTTGAACATCGCGGCACTCAGACACTACTTTGACGCGCTGGAAATGCGCTCCCTTGCCCATAAGATGGGTGCGCTCTTCGCCGGAAAGCTCCCCCATGCGGCCACCCTGATCCCGGGAGGTGTCACGGAGAGAGTGACCTCCCGGAACATCGTGGCTTGCGAGTCAATGATCGGAAAACTGCGGAAATTTGTCACCCACGCCTATCTTCGAGATGTGGCAGAGTTCGCGACGGCCATGCCGGAGTACGCCAAATCAGGCAGAGGATGCGGGAACTTCCTCGGGTATGGGGGCTTCCCGGAATCAGCGAATCGTTCCGTCACCCTGTTTCCCGCCGGCGTGATCATTGACGGAAAACCCGCCTACTTTGATCCGGAAAAGATCAGAGAGGATGTTCGATATTCGCTCTACTCCGGACCGTCAGGCCTGCGGCCGGCCCGGGGGCAGACCTTCCCTGATCCGGAGAAATATGACGCGTATTCATGGCTCAAGGCCCCGCGTTACGGCGGAAAGGTCATGGAGGTGGGGCCCGTGGCGAGGATGATCCTTGCCTACCTGAAAGGGGAGAATGCCGAGGCCAGACCGATGATGGACACCTTCTTCAAGCACACGGGCAAAAAAGAGGGCGATGCGCCGTGGGCCTTCTCTGAGCTTGCGGAACATCTCAACTCGGTCATGGGCCGTCATATCGCAAGGGCTTTGGAGTGCCAACTCATTGCGGACCGCTGTGTTGCGTGGGTCAGGGGCCTGAAGCCCGGGAAGCCGGTGTTCACGGATTTCGACATTCCGAAAACGGCCCAAGGTGTCGGCCTGACCGAAGCCCCGAGAGGCGCGTTGGGCCACTGGCTTGACATCGCCAACCATAAAATCGGCAATTACCAATGCGTGGTCCCGACCACCTGGAACTGCTCTCCCCGGGATGATCTCGGCCATCCCGGCACGGTGGAACTCGCCTTGGTCGGGACACCCATCGCGGATGTCAAAAACCCCATCGAGGCGGCCCGGGTGGTGCGTTCCTTTGATCCGTGCATTGCCTGTGCGGTTCATTGAGGAGACGAACATGGTGAAGAGAATTTACATAGACAATTTCCGGTGCTTTGTCAATCTTGAACTCCATCTTGAAAACATCAACTTGCTGATGGGACCCAACGGCTCCGGAAAGACCAGCGTGTTTACCATATTGGAAACCCTGCATCGCCTCATTTCAGAGGGTGAGAAAATTAACGATCTCTTCAAAAGCGAGTCACTCACCCGATGGCAGCCGGATGCCATGCTTCAAAAAGTTGAGCTTGACGTCTCCGGAAATGGGGGGACCTACCGGTACTCTCTTGAAGTCGAACATCTGTCACATCGGCAGACCGCACGAATCCGAAATGAATCCCTCTTTTTTGACGCACAGCCGCTTTATCGCTTCAACATTGAGACGGATGAGACAGGCGCTTCCGTCGGCACAGGTCGTCTCTACAATGATAACCCGACGCATCCCGGAATTCCCCTCCCTTTCGACTGGGCTCGCTCAGGTCTTTACATGGTTCAGGAGAGGCATGACAACAAGAGGCTCACATGGTTCAAAACCTGTATGGAACGCCTGATCATCGCCGGCATTGATCCCCATGCCATGCATGCGGAGACCCGAGAGGCCCGAACACGTCCGGCATGGAACTTCTCAGATTATGCGGATTGGCTTGACCATCTGGCCGACGAACACCGCCGAGAGGTGGGCCTGCTGGAAGGCGAATTGAGAAAGATCATTGACGGCTTTGACATTTTCAGATTTCAGAAGGCAGGGGAAGCCAAAATACTCAAGGCGGAATTTGTGGACAAGACAATGTTCAGGCTTGACGAGCTGTCCGACGGCCAGCGGGTCATGATCGCCTTATATACGCTCCTCTATTCTCTGCATGAAGGGACGCTGTGTGTTGACGAACCGGAGAACTTTCTCGCATTGCCGGAAATTCAGCCTTGGCTGGACACCCTGTTTGACCGCTTGGCAGAGTTCCCGGCTCAAGTCATCCTCATTTCCCACCACCCCCGGGTTGTCAACTACCTGGCAGGCCACGCGGGATTTTGGTTCTCCCGACCGGAAAAACGTCATGTCAGGGTTCAGCGGGTAGCCGAGGCGGAGGATACGGGAATCTCCTTGGCCAAGCTGATGGAACTGGGATGGATTTATGACGAATAAACTCAAAGGACTTCGAGTGACGATCTTGTGCGAGGACATCGCGCATCATCGCTTCATCCGGGAGTACCTGATATGTCAGGGTGTGGACAAGCGCGACATCCTTGATTTCGGAAATGTGAAAAGCCGGAACAATGGCTCCGTGTTCAGGCATTATCCGGAGCTGGTGAGAGAATACCGCAAAAAGAGAAATTATCAAAACATCGCATTGGTCGTCATGCTTGATGCGGACGGCGAATCGGTCGAATATCGTATGAAAGCGTTTGAGATGAAACTCGATCCGGAAAAAAGCCGGCTCAATCAGAAAACCCGTGAAGATAATGAAAGGGTAGCCATCTTCATACCCGCTCGAAATATTGAAACATGGATGCACTATGCGCTCGCAGACATGGATTGCAATGAGGATGAGGATTACAAAAAATATCGTACCGCTGACGACGCAGGGAAAGCCGCAAAGATGTTTGCCAAGGAAATCTGCGTGGACCGGTTGCCTCAGAATGCATTATATTCGTTGCATCATGCGTGTGGCGAATTGGAACGACTAAAATAAAACTGGTTCTGACGGTTTTTGTGGTTTTCGACCACGAATGACACGCTGAGGATCCGATGAAGCCGGAAAGCGATGCGGGTGATCCGATCACCGATACCTTTACAGGGCAACGGATCGTCAAATAGCCCTCTTGGAACTTGAATCCCCCGCCGGATTTGAGAATCCGGTGGGATTTGGAGGGGTTTTCAGACATAGGGGGTGATATGAAAAAAACCGACAAAAAACGATCTTCGAGAAAAAGGAAATCATCTCCTTCTTCATCCATATGGAAAGGGATGACAAAGTGGGCCCTGACGTTTCTTTATTCTGCATGGGTCTTCCTCCTCGGCATCTTGGTCGGAAGAGGGGATGTCCCTGTGAAGTTTGACATGGAACGGATTCAAAAAGACCTGATGGAGCTGATCAGGGAAGATCGGGAATGTCTGGCAGAAAAATATGACAAGCCGCTGACACCTGATATTGAAGTGCTGAAGGATCCCAAAGATGATCCTCGGTTGCCATTCATCGCCTCTGAATCGTCTGAAAAAACAAACGCCCAAGGGCTCGGTGAAAACGATCCGCTACCGAACAAAACGCCCGCTTTGACCAAAAAGGAGGAGATGCCCAAACCTTCCGAGGCTGTCAGGTTGTCTGAGAGACCTGAAGTCAGGTTGTCTGAGAGACCTGAAAGCTCTAAACCCGATGGATTCGAGAAGCCGGATGATCCTGAGAAAAAGCTCACCATTCAGGTGATTTCATACAGAAAACCTGAAGATGCCGACGAGATGGCTGAAAAACTGACAGAAAAAGGGTATCCGGCCTATGTGACCACCGGCGAGGTATCCGGGAGAGGACTTTTTTACCGGGTGAGAATCGGATATTTCAAAAATCGGAGAAGCGCAAAAAAGATGAGAGAGAGATTGAAAAGGGACAATTTTGAGACAATGATCATGAGAAGGATGAAATCTGAATGATGAATGATGAAATCTGAATGATGAATGATGAAATCTGAATGATGAATGATGAAATCTGAATGATGGATGATGGATGATGAAGGATGAAGGATGAAGGATGAAATCTGAATGATGAATGATGAAATCTGAATGATGAATGATGAATGATGAATGATGAGGGATGAATGATGAAGGATGAAATCTGAAGGATGAATGATGAAGGATGAATGATGAATGAATGATGAAAAGAAATCCGGCTTTTTCTAACGGTTTGGAAATCTGTCCGTTCGGGAAAAAAGCCGGGTTTCTTGCCACCCACAATTTTTTGTCCTGTACACAGGGATGAATTATGAAATTTGAGAAGTTTGAAGGATGACCTTCATCCTTCACAATTCATCCTTCACAATTCATCCTTCACAATTCATCCTTCATCCTTCACAATTCATCCTTACATATAAAGGAGTCTGCGATGAAGATGACAAAAGATGAAGTTCTCCATGTGGCCCATCTGTCCCGCCTTGACATGGATGAAGGATCCATGGACAAATTCGCCGAACAGATCGGAACCATACTCGAATATGTTGACCTGCTGAATCAGGCCGACACAGCAGGTGTCCCTCCGACCTCTCATGCCATTTCTCTGACCAATGCCTTTCGTGAAGATACCGAGAGAGACCACCTTGACAGAGATGCGGCCTTGGCCAATGCGCCTGAGAGAGAGGCAGGGAGTTTTTTGGTTCCCAAGGTGATATAGATTGCGGCGAGGGGTTCGCTGTGGTCGCGCAGGAGGTGAGGTCCCTTGCGGACGAGTCCAAGGCGGCCACAAATCAAGTGAAAACCATATTGGATGACATTCAGAAGGCCACCAGCGCCGCGGTCATGGCGACGGAGCGGGGAGGAAAGGCGGTTGAAACCGGCGCGGAACTCTCCAGACAGTCAGGGGATTCCATTGACATGCTCTCCGGCAGTGTCACGGAGTCCGCATATGCGGCTGTTCAGATCACGACATCAAGCCAAGAGCAGCTGGCCGGCATGGATCAGTTGCTTCAGGCCATGGAGCATATCAAGGCGGAGAGCATGCAGAATGTGGAGAGCGCCAGACAGTTGGAAGCCGCTACAAAAGACCTTGATGACTTGGGGCGCAATCTTGATCAATTGGCTTCCATGTTCAAATCTTGAAACTGGAAATTTGAAACTGGAATCACGTTTCAACCGTCTTGAAGGGATAACATGAAAATCAGAAGATTCAGAGACTGGCGCATGGTGTTCAAAATCATGACGATACCGGTGTTCAGCATCGCATGTGTGTTACTGTTGCTTGTCTTTCATTTTCTGCCCCTTATCGACAAAAAATTGATGAATGAGAAAAAGGTTGCCACAAAACATCTGGTGGAGGTTGCTTTTACGCTGATTTCCGATTATCATTTGAATGTCGCCTCAGGGAAAATTTCAGAATATGAAGCCAAAAGAGAGGCGATGGCACGGCTCAGGGCCCTTCGATACAAAGAGAATGATTATTTCTGGATCAACGACCTGAACACCGTCATGCTGATGCATCCAATAAAACCGGAGTTGGAAGGAAAGGACCTGAGAAACTTCAGAGACCCGAACGGCACCTATATCTTCAGGAAATTTGTCGACATCGCCAAGAAAAGGGATGAGGGCTTCATTGATTATCTGTGGCCCAAGCCCGGGTCTGACCAGTCGATTCCGAAACTCTCTTATGTCAGACTCTTCAAACCGTGGGGATGGATTGTGGGTACCGGCATCTATGTGGATGATGTCAAGGTGGAAGTCGGCAAAATGCGCTTTCAACTTCTCTCCGCGGCGATTGCCTTGTCATTTCTCCTGCTGATCTCGACATACCTGATCGCCCGCATCATCAGCCATCCCCTACATGAGGCCGTGATGGTGTTCAATCAGGTGGCCGAGGGGGATCTGACCGTCCGTGTAACTCTTGAAGAAGGTCGAAGGGATGAAGTGGGGATATTGATGAACGCGCTCTCCCACATGCTGGGCAAGCTCCGTGACCAGACCCGGATGATCATGGAAGGGGCCAACACCATCGCCTCCTCCATCCGTCAGATATCTGTCACCTCGACCCGTCTCGCCACGGTTTCCGAAGAAACCTCCGGTTCGCTCAGTGAGATCAGCACCACAGTGGAACAGGTCAGGGAAACCGCCTATCTTGCCAATGAAAAAGCCGAACAAGTGGCCAAAGGCGCCGATCATGCATCCTTGGCATCCGACAGAGGCAGGAAATCCGTGGCGGACGCGACCACCGGGATCAGGCGCATAAAGGAGGAGATGGCATCTGTCGCGGAAAGCATTCTGAAGCTGGATGAGCAGACCCGGAGGGTCGGGGAGATCATCAGCACGGTGAAGGATCTGGCGAACCAGTCGAATCTCCTTTCTGTCAATGCCTCCATAGAGGCCGCAAAGGCGGGTTCGTATGGCAAGGGCTTTGCCATCGTGGCCCAAGAGATCAAATCCCTTGCGGATCAGTCGAGAGAGGCCACCAGTCAGGTGAAAAACATACTGAATGAGATTCTGAAGGCGACCGACGACTCAGTCATGGCAACAGAGCGGGGAGAAAAGGCGGTTGAGGCAGGCACACATCTGTCCCACCAATCCGGTGAGGCGATTGACATGCTCTCTCGAAGCGTCAATGAATCCGCACATGCGGCCATTCAGATCGCCGCGTCAGGGCAGGAACAACTCGCGGGGATGGATCAGTTGGCCCAGGCCATTGAAAATATCAAGACCGCCAGCATGCAAAATGCTGAAGGGGCAAAACAACTGGAAACAGCGGCAAAAGACCTTGAAGCCTTGGGAGAGGGTCTGAGCCGGCTGGCTTCAATGTTCAAGGTTTGAAACTTGAAACTTGGGACATTTCTGGGAGGAAGAAGATTTTGAGGAAAAAGAGAGACGGTCTGTGGCGAAACAGCATTCAGTTCAGGTTGAGCGCGATGCTTGTCATGCAGACAACCCTTATCATGGTAGCATTTGCCATTTTCAACTATCTTGAAACCCGATCGGAAATGAATGGCGAGCTGAACGACTTGGCAGAAATCACCGCGGAACGGATGTCAAGGAATGTTGTCACTTTCCTGTGGGAGCTGGATGAACAGACGATTCAGGATATCATCGTGTCCGAAATGATGGAAAAGCAGATTTATGCCATCTTTGTCAGAGAGCGTGAAGGGAAGCTTTTCTCAGGCAGAGTGAGGGATGAGCACTGGAAACCAGCGGAACCGACTTCTGAAAGAGATACGGAGCATCCTGAAACAAAACGGCATATTGTCAGAACAAAACATATTGTCAAAGATGATATGAGGCTGGGCACCCTTGAGGTTCATTTCACATTGAAATTCATGCAGAAAGAACTGAATCAGTCTGTCATTGAAATTGTCTTTCTGGTGATGCTGATCAACATCGCCTTGCTGGCCACACTTTTTGTCAACACAAAAAAATCGGTGATTGCTCCTGTAAGAGAACTGTCCGACAAAGTGGTCCAAGCCGCTGCCGGCGATCTGAGCGTCGGCATGACATCCGGAAAACGTTCTGACGAGATCGGGATCCTGATTCGCTCGTTCTCTCTCATGCTGGAGACACTCCGCAATCAGACCCGGCAGATCACGGAAGGGACAGACACCATTGCCTCTTCCATCAGCCACATCTCGGCCATCTCGTCCCAATTGGCCAACAACTCTTCCCAGACGTTCGGATCGGTCAGTGAGATCACCACCACGGTGGAACAGGTCAGACAGACCGCTTACATTGCCAATGAAAAAGCCGACCAAGTGGCCCAGCGATCCGAAGAGGTGACCCGGATATCCGAAACAGGCAAAGGTGCCATTGAAGATGTCATCTCCGGCATGAACCGCATCCGGGAAGAGATGGAATATGTGGCTGAAAGTATCATCAACCTGAGTGAACAGACCCGGAATATCGGGGAGATCATCAACGCGGTGAACGATCTGGCGGACCAGTCGAATCTCCTTTCCGTGAACGCGTCCATAGAGGCCGCAAAGGCGGGAGAACATGGTAGGGGGTTTGCCGTGGTCGCCCAAGAGGTGAGGTCCCTCGCGGACCAGTCCAAGGAGGCCACCAAGCAAGTGAAGACCCTATTGAATGAGATTCAGAAGGCCACCCACACCGCGGTGATGGCAACGGAACGGGGAAAGAAGGCAGTCGGGGCAGGCATGCATCTGTCGGGTCAGTCGGGTGAGGCGATTGACGCGCTTTCCCACAGTGTCAGGGAATCGGATCAGGCGGCCCTTCAAATTGCCGCATCAAGCCAAGAGCAACTGCTGGGGATGGATCAACTGGTGGATGCGATGGAACGCATCAAAGGCGCGAGCATGCAAAATGCCGACGGTGCAAGACAGTTGGAAATCGCGGCAAAAAATCTTGATGAACTCGGGCAGAATCTGAGGCAACTGGCTTTGATGTTCAAGGTTTGATGCTGGATGTTTGATGCTGGATGCTGGATGTTTGATGCTGGATGTTTGA